>DATEBW010000104.1:0-5382 GCA_035287165.1 Patescibacteria group bacterium
TATCGGCACCATGATATTGACAACCGAAGCGCTCATCACCGACATTCCGGAGAAGAAAGAGAAAATGCCCGCAGGCGCGCCCGGTATGGGAGGAATGGACGGCATGGGCGGCATGGGCGGAATGATGTAAAACATGAGAGAGCAGTATAATAAATTACCGATATCCTACGAAGAACATCTTGAAGCGGCAGGTCAATTACTAGAATTGATTCTTGATGGACAAGTTTCAATGCAAGAATTACGACAAGATAAATCATTTACCGCATATATCGCTGGTGGCGAATATACAAAGATCATGAGGAGTCAAGCTAGACAAGAAGCTAAACAAAGGAAGAATTAGTTACTGAAGAACAGATAGACCCGCATTTCAAATTCTTCAATAATCTTTAATTGAAAGATTTTACTGGAATAGCCGCATATATTTATGCGGCGTTTTTTTGGTTTTTTGTAGCGCCGATCTGCCTTGCCTGATCGCCTCACTTGCTATCAGTTTTTTCTCGATGTTTCGAAAGATCGATAAATGTACATTTACCTTTCATCAGACACAACGTGGTAAGATTAGAAGCGAATGAGAAGAACACGTGGCGTGTATGTTGCGATCGGTGCTTTTCTAATTTTCCTCTGGCTCTCCACCGCGCTCTCCTGGGATTATGATCTCGGTTTCCGGTTAAAAACCGGAGAATTAATTCTTACACAAGGATTTCCCCGTACCGACCCCTATTCCTATACGATGCCGGGTTTTCCCTATGTCGAACATGCATGGGGCGTCGGCGTAATCTGGGCATCACTTTATCAATGGAGCGGTACGTACGGAATTGCGCTGTTTCAGACAATGCTCTTTGCACTAACCATCACGGTAACACTCACACGTGTTCATAAAACAACGGTGAAACATCGTTCATCCAATTTTCAAAAATTACTCTCTCAAACTTTCAATCTTTCAAATTTACAAATTTTTATATTCCATCCCGCAACCATTCTCGCCGTTGCCGTCATTCTGCCGTTTTACGGCATACGGGCGCACGTTGCCGGATGGCTTGCGTTTGCACTTTTGTTTTGGATAATCTTTGACCGGATCCGCTGGAGAACGCGGTGTTGGATCTTGCCCGTCCTCTTTTTCCTCTGGGCAAATATGCACGGCAGTTTTCTTGCCGGACTATTGATTCTCATACTTGCCATGGGCATCCGGACTATCGAAAAACGAAAGATTGACCTATCGGACACCAGCATTGTCGTACTTTCAACCGCGGTAACACTTCTTAACCCTTACGGAATGGAGATTTGGCGTGAGGTAATGATGACGATGCTCGATGCTCAATTAAGCAGCAGGATCAATGAATGGCAACCGGCATATACACACGCTGATCTGGCATTTCCGGCTTACCTGATCATGGCGCTCGTGTTTATCAGTAAATACCGGAACCGGTTCACGAGTGAAGAAAAGGTCATTTCTGGTTTTTCCCTTACTGCCGCTTTTTGGTCGAGCAGAAATATCCCGATATTTACCATCGTATCGCTGCCGCTTCTTATCCGAAGCATCACCTATTTTTCAAAAGACATAGCCGGTATCCGCAGCGCACCGGAACGATTCCGGCGCTCGTGGCGCACCGTTCAGATCGGTACCATCTTTATCCTGGCGATTGCTATCGGCATCAACATCAGCCACGTCATTCGTTTCCATCGCGGTTCTGTCTATCCGCAAAAGGCGGTCGAGTTTATTCAGCACAACCGACAAAACGGCAATATCTTCGCGCCCATGCACTGGGGCGGATACCTCATTTTTTACTATCCGGAGAAAAAAGTCTTTGTTGACGGCCGCATGGTGAGCTGGCGATGGCGTGAACATCCGCCGCAAGAACTTGGGTCGGCATTTGACGACTACGTCAATATTGTCTCCGGAAGGGTGGATTATAAACCGTATTTCAGCCAATATCGGATTGAAACGGTCATATGGAATAATCCAGAACGGCCGGATACCTACCGGTTCATAGAACGTACGTTTCCGCTGCTCGAATTTTCCTTCGGCATGCCGATGTATGGAAAAGGATTTATCGAACAGCTGGAAAAAGACGGATGGATACGAATATATGAGAATGAGACGACGGTGATATATAAAAAGGTGTAAGGTATCTTGAAAATCTTTCTAGAGCAACCATTCTCGTCACCCTGAACTTGTTTCAGCATTTAATTATTTTTCTCTGGCAAAAAGACCCTGAAACCGCGTCTGACGCGGTGAAACAAGTTCAGGGTGACAGATTTGATGAGCTATTAATGAGATTCTTTATTCGTTTAATATTTCCTCTGAGAACCCTCGGTCTCATCGCCTCAAGTTCCTCCCGATACGTCATATCCGGAATCGGATGCAGGAGATATATCGGCTTATCCAAAACATGGGCAAATCCCATTTCTATAAGCGTATTGCCGCCTATGTAGTTTTTAATCCCGTTTTTTTCTTCATTAACAATCAATACCACATCGGCTTCTTTTATTTTTTCATAATGTCTTTTTATCGCCGTATGTTGATTTTTCTTTTTAAACTCCGGCATCATCTCTTCGTTCAACGTTCCCTGTTCCATCAATTCCATTCCCCACGGCCAAAGGACGGTATACCCGGCATCTTCGAGCTGTCGTTTAACGCTGCGCGATGTGTCATAAAATGACAAAGAACCACAGATACAGATAGTCATATTCATAATGACCGCAACACTCTCGAGAGTATGCACACTTCGATAAATCGATTTATCGAAGTTTTCATGGCGTACGCATCGTCATAGCGTGCTTTCTCTGCGACGCTTTGCTCTTTTGTGCCAACTGTTAGATCGTTCGCTGCTCCAATTTATTCCCGGACGCGGAATAATAACCTTCTCAATAATTTCTTCAACTTTATCGGCAAATGCTTCAACTGACTCTTTCCGCAAGAGTTTTTCTATAGCTTTTTTGTATCCTCGTCCTTCTTCATCAAGCCAGCGTTTAATCGTAACGATGGTTGAAGTTGAAACCTTCAGGGTAGAGCGAATCATATCATACGAGTTTCCTTTGAGAAGAAGGGTGGCTATAGCGAGCCGTTTTGAAAGCATGGTTCTTTCAGTAGGAGATAATAGATCGTAGAGAAAAATCCGTACTTGATCTTTTGATTTCAGCTCGGCGATCGTCTGGTAGAAAATATCAAACATTCTCCTTTCAAGATCCGGATGCATGGGATACTTCGATACTTGCGTCATAGAGTCATTGTACCACAAAAATACTTCGATAAATCGATTTATCGAAGTATGAAGCTGTTAAAGCGGAGGGCTTATGTTAATTGAGGTTTTAATGGTCTTAATGGTTTGATAATTGAAGACTGTCACCAAATCATTATTGCCACCCATGAGTACCGGGAATTTTCACCAGCACTACCGTCTGCGGTTCTCCGAGAATTACCTGCTCAGGATTGTGTCCTTGAAGTCTAGCTGCATCTTAGGTCAGTGGAATGTCGCTCGGTATATCCTATCCCCCAATCGTAGTCTGGAGATACTAGTTTTTTAACTGGTACTACAGTAATAGTTCTCGTTTCTGCTCCCACCATATGAGTTACTTCCTTTCCTTGAATTTATTCAATAAAACATCTGTTTTTATCATATTTTTATAATTCCGGCAAGACGGCAATCGGATTCACAGTCTCACCGTCCTGATAGATTTCAAGGTGTAAATGCACGCCGCTCGCCCAGCCTGTTCTCCCCATCGTACCGATGACGGTTTCGCGGGTAACCGTATCGCCGGACTTTACGGCAACCGTCGCCAAGTGAGCATAGAGCGATGTGCGGCCGTGAGGATGGTGAATATAGACGTGGTTTCCGTATCCCCAGTTTCCGTAGTTCACTTGCGCTACCCACCCTTCATCAACAGGGCGTATATTCCGTTCAGGGGATTGGACATCAATACCTCGGTGGCCGTACCGGTATCCCTGGGTAATTGACGGATTTTGCACGGGCCATGCAAAAGTCGTTTCCGTTGTCGTGACAATCTCGTACGCAGCAGGAGGCGGAGGAATATCTTTCAGCTGCTGGCGTCCTGAAACGACGTGTGTCGTTGGCTCAACAATCACAACGGCAGCCAAAGCAACCGTCAGATGATACCCGATAATTTGCTGTGCACGAGGGTGGTCAAATAATTTGCGCACCCAGCGGCTTACAAAATGCCGCCCGTTATATGAGCGAAAAATCCTCTTCAGATGTAAACCCCTACGCCCATTCATATTTTGTCTAAGAATAATATTTGTATACCTAACGGAGCTTTTAAAATCGGGATGGTCTGTTAGAAATAACAGGTACCGCTTTCGTACTACTATTTCGGATTTTAAAAACAGCGTGGTATAAAAAAATTCTCCAGGCAGGAGAATAGATGGTTAGTATAGCACAAAAGAGCAAATTCTGTTCAGTTCACGAATTACGGTAACACTTAAGAAGAGCTATTCTTAAGATGCCGTATGATGACCATAAAACAAAAACTCTTCCACATTAAAACAAAAGAACGATGGTTCCGTATGCAGAGTCAATTACAGATACCGGTAAGAACCATTTGTCAGTTGGAAGGTATTGCGCCAAAGACCTACTACTATTGGCGGAACCGGTATCAGAAGAAAGGAAAAGCAGGACTCATACCGCGCTCTCCCGGACAAAAAGCTGGCACGGGAAGAATACCCCGAGTAATCGGTGATACAATCGAAGAGATCAGGTGGGGAGACCATGAGAATGAATACGTGTACTTTGGCCCTCGTAAAATTCAGGAACAGCTTAAACGGATAGGGATTATGGTCTCAACTGGTGGTATTTACAATGAACTAAAACGAAGAAACTTACTTGCCGCCGCTATGGGTAAACACGTGAAACCACACCTCTATGTCAAAGATGCTCCGGGAATCCATCTGCAGGTTGATGTGAAATATACTCCTCGTTTTTACGATCACACCAGACTGTATCAATTCAGTGCAGTTGATGATTGTACCCGTATTGCATTTACCTGGCTGTACAAAACAAAATCAGAATATGCAGCGGTTGATTTTCTTACCAGAACGATGTATTTCTTTCCCTTCCCCATACATGTTGTGCAAACTGACAATGGCAATGAATTCAGATATACCGCACCTGATCAGCCATCACAGTCAGAACATCCTTTTGAGAAAGCCTGTAGTGGTTTTACGATCAATCACATCTTTACACCCGTTGCTACACCGAAACGCAACGGAAAAGTAGAACGGTTCCACGGATCAATGGAACGGGAGTTCTATCAAGGAGTATGCGGCAACACCGCTGAAGAACGATTCTTTCTGTTGATGAAATATCTCCGGTGGTACAATACGAAACGACCGCATCTTGGTCTTGCGATGAATGGATTAACACCGTG
>DATEBW010000105.1:0-3467 GCA_035287165.1 Patescibacteria group bacterium
TCTGGTCCAACGTGGATAAGAGGAAAACATGGCAGTGCTTTAAAACTCAATTGTTCAGGTGCTTTTATCGACGTTAGTGTAGCATTAGGGACTTCTTTTACAATATCTGGCTGGATCTATCCAGACAGTCCAACCAATAGCTACAGTTGTATTGCAGCAAATACCACGAATCTAGCGTTCTGTCTACGAGGCTCCGATGCCGGGGGAGATTCAGGATTACTAACCTACTATTATTCTGGAGTTGACCACCAAAGCACGACAGCTTTATCTTTTAATCAGTGGCACTATGTATCATTAGTGAATGATAATGGCAATGTGACTTTTTATGTTGACGGTCAAAAGAACGGAACGGCAGCCAGCGGGCCAAGCATAACAGTCGAATACTTAGGCGCAACTGATAATGCTGGGGAATATTTTAAAGGTTCACTAGACACGATCCGGTTATACGACTACGCCCGTACCGCAGCCCAAATCGCCTGGGAATACAACCAGGGTGGACCCATCGCATGGTATAAGTTTGACGAGTGTTCAGGGGCAACGGCAAATAACAGTGCCCCTGCTGCCGACGGCGACGCGGGACTCGATGGGACGATTTTTGCCGGAGATAGTAGCGGCACGAATGACAGTGTGGGAAGCTGTGATAGCGGCGCTTCAAGCCCGACTGATGAGATGTGGGATGAAGGGACGACCGGCAAAATAAACGCCTCGCTTGATTTTGACAATACCAATGACTACGTCCAGATAAGCGATGATGCCGCACTCGACTTCGTGGATGGTGAGAGCTTTACGATTACGGCATGGGTCAAAGCTTCGACTCTTTCGGATAACAACGCGATTGTTTCCAAGAAAAACGGTGTCGGTACGAGCTCGGTGGGATACATGCTCTATGTCAACACGAGCGGACAGCTTGGCACCTACATTTCGGAAAGCGCAACAGACAATGTCAACCTCTTTACCGACACGACGATTGCCGCAGGCTCCTGGTACCACGTTGCCCTGGTCTATGACGATGACACCGATCTCAATATTTACATAAACGGCCTTGACGGGGGCGGCACGGTGTCCGGCACCATTGCCAACGTTGACTCGATCGCCAATGCGGTAAACTTTGTCATCGGGAGCGAATCAGATCTGGATGTTGCGTTTATGGACGGGCAGCTCGACGAGATAAAGCTCTTCCGCTACGAGCTCACCGAGCAGCAGATACGGAATGACTATGCCGGAGGGGCGGTAAGATTCGAATAACAGTTTACCCTGAGCTTGTCGAAGGGTGCGGTTTCAGTAGGAGGAAATAGGATTTACACGAATCATTGCGAATTTACACGAATTCTAACTATGAAAGGTTACTTGTTATATCCGGAACTCAGCTATAAACTGCAGGGTTGTTTCTTTCAGGTATACAATACCCTCGGTTTTGGACATAAAGAGATCGTCTATCACCGAGCATTGGAACGAGAACTTATTAAGCACCAACTGGTCTTTGGGAAAGAAGTATCATTACCTATTATCTATGATGGAAATAAGATTGCCGACTAGCGACCGGACTTTGTGATAGACAATAAAATTATTTTAGAAATTAAGGCTTTGGAATTCCTTCCGGAAAAACTAATTACCCAGCTTATCTATTATCTGAAAGGAACAAACTATAAACTAGGCTATCTGGTAAATTTCGGATCGCCGAAACTACAGATAATACGCAGGGTGTGGACACAAAATTACCAATATAGATTTCGCGAAAATTAGCCATCATTCGTGATAATCCTACTTATGCGTCTGACCAGAAAACAAAAACACTTCGTTGAAACGCTTCTGAAAAAGCACTCGATTGCCGAAATTGCCGAGCTGACCAATATTCCCGAGCAGACAATCGCAGATCATATACGGCATCGCGTGCGGGAGGCAGAGTATAAAAAGATATTCAAAGCAGCGAGGCTCAGGCAAACTGAGGAATCCGCCGTCTCCCCGAGCTCATTTAACCTCATACGGTTTATTAAAAGCAACTGGATGGTGCTCGTTCTCATCGTCGTTCTTATTAACATGATCTATGCAAACAGCTTGCAGAATGATTTTATATCAGACGACAAGCCGGGCATCATGGAGAATCGCCAGATCGGATCATTTTCTCACGCGGTTTCTTCTCCGCCGTTTTTGATAGGGCCCCTGTCCAGATACGTAGCGTTCAAAATAGGAGGGCTGTCTCCTGCTCCGTTCCGCGTTATGAATATGACATTTCACGTCTTCAATACGATGCTCTTTTTTATCATACTGTCGGTGATGACCCGAAGGCCGGTTGCGGTGATTGCTGCGTTTATTTTTGCGGTGCATCCGATTCTGACGGAAAGTATTACCTGGATATCGGGAGGCGGATACTCACTGTACAGCGTGTTTGTGTTGGGAGCCTTGCTTATGTACATTCTCTATTTCGCGAAAAAGCGGAAACGGTATTTTCTTGGCTCAATAGTCTTATTTATAACAGCTCTGTTCACGACTGAAAAAGCCGCGATGTTTCCGCTTTTGCCGACTCTTTTTGTTGCTGCCTATGACAAAGCGAAATCCTGGTGGAAATCACTGGTTCTCCTCTACGGCATAGCCGGAGTATTCACGGTGAGTATCTTGTCCGGTCTTTTTAGTCGCGCAGAGATGCTTCAATCGGAATACTATCAAAATACCGGATTGGTCAATCCCTTTACCATGATCCCCTTTACCATAGTCTCCTATTTAAAGCTTGTCCTTTTTCCTATCGGTTTAACTTTTTACCATTCGGAGTATACCTTGACAGGCCCCGAGTTTTTGCTCTACGCAATGGTCTTTTTCGCTTTTATCGGTTTTGTATTTCTCATGTATAAAATGAACCGGTTCCTTTTTTTCTGGAGCGCATTTTTTATTGCAGCTATTTCGCCCATACTGGTACCGGTAAATATTTCTTCTTTTGTTGCCGAGCGATACGTCTATCTGGGCAGCGCCGGGGTAATGGTATTAGTTGCGTGGCTTATCGATAAATTTGCCTCAGTATTCTCTTCGTATAAAACCATCGCCATGTACATCCTTACCATAGCGGTTGTAGTTGTTTTATCGTTTTTAACCATTCAGCGAAATAGTGAATGGAAGAATGAAGCGGTACTTGCCACGGCCTCGGCTAGATACTCACCTTCCAGCCACATAAACCACAATAACCTCGGCATCACGCACTTGAGAAACCGCCAGTACGATAAAGCAATTGAGGAATTTAAAAAAGCAATTGAACTACTTCCGACCTATGCGAATGGCTATCTCAATATGGGGAAAGCGTACCAGGAAAAAGGCGATGTGGATAACGCTATACGCTACTATAAACAGGCGCTCGAAATGAATCCGAATCTATGGGAAGCCCACTTTGGACTGGCTTTCCTCTCCTTTGAGCAGGGTAAGTTGGAGGATTCCCGGGATGCTCTGGAAAAGGCAATCGCTCTGAAAAAAGACGAGCCGCA
>DATEBW010000106.1:0-4456 GCA_035287165.1 Patescibacteria group bacterium
ATCCAGTATCCGTTCCGCCTCAATCCGCTCGAGCTCACCCAAGGCAGCAAAGCCGCGTCTGACGCGGGCGAAGCAGGTAAGCAATTCAACCAGTACGCCGCCGAAATGGTCGCTTCAGGCATCGTGTCCATATTCCATAAACTGTACTACTATTCGTGGGGCCCGCGGCTCGAATACATGTTGCGCAACACCCTTCTCACGCTCACGCAGATACCGAACTCGACCTTAAACGACGTTTTGCGCATGCTTTCGGACCAGAAATTCCGGACCGAGACGCTCACCAAGCTCGATGACCGCGTGCTCAAGAATTTCTGGGAAAATGAGTTCGAAAAGATGAGCGACAAGCTCCAGAGCGAAGCTATCTCGCCTATCTTAAATAAAATCGGCCAGTTTGTCACGAGCCCGCTGATCCGCAATATTATCGACCATCCGAAGTCAACGGTCGATTTCGCCAAGCTCATGGATGAAAAAAAGATCATTCTGGCAAACCTTTCCCAGGGCAAGCTCGGCGAGGACAATGCCGCGCTCATGGGCGCGATGTTTATCACGAAAATGCAGCTTGCCGCCATGAGCCGCGTCATGCAGGCAGAAGAGGAACGCCGGGATTTTTACCTGTACGTGGACGAGTTCCAGAATTTTGCCACACGCTCGTTTTTGAAAATACTGTCCGAGGCACGCAAGTACCGGCTGAACCTGATTTTAGCTAATCAATATGTCGGCCAGATCGACGAGGACGTGAAAAAGGCCATTTTCGGCAACGTCGGCAGCCTCGTGAGCTTCCTCGTCGGCGCGCAGGACGCCAAAGCACTCTCGTTCGAATTCGGCAAGAAATACGAGGATACGGACTTTGTTTCGCTCG
Organism: Patescibacteria group bacterium; assembly: GCA_035287165.1. Lineage (GTDB taxonomy): Bacteria > Patescibacteriota > Microgenomatia > 2-01-FULL-40-14 > DATEBW01. The sequence goes on from DATEBW010000106.1 coordinate 860, forward strand.
ACAACTACCAGATTCTCCTGAAAATGGCGATCGACGGCCGAACTTCTTCTCCTTTCTATGCCCAGACGCTCCCCCTGCCGAAAGAGAAGAATAAGAACCGTGAGAAAGTCATCCGCGTCTCCCGCGAACGGTACGGAAGAGCAACCAAATAACCTATCAGCCGAAGAACCGATCAACCGATTACCCAACTTCCCACTTACCCACTCAACTCATTAATGAAGTGATAACTGACTACTGAATTTTACATTTAAAATTCTGAATTCTGCATTCCTTTTGCTCCTTTGATCCTTTGTTCATTTGCTCATTTGATTCTTGACTTTTCCCTAACCTATAGTATAATACAGCCCTTATCTTCTTCTGCCTCTTCTTTCTCCCATGTGGCTTAAAAACCCGTGGGATTTTTCCGAGGCAGGACAAGATGGCACGTTATAATTTTCATGCGGTTTTCATACAGCAAATTTACAAAATTGTAACGAGTGGATGGCAGAGCAGAGTTACTTAGAACTTGTTTCAAAACTGTCATTCCGTGCTTGATCGCGTCTGACGCGATACTAAGCGAAGCGAACGTATTCAGGATGACAATTAATAAAGTCTTTTGTAACCAGTTCTTAGTAAGGAAAGAATAAGTGATACCAGTAAGGTTTAACCTTGACGGAAACAAGAACGGCAGACATACATATTTTAGTTTCTGAAGTCTAACGTCTGAAGTCTAAGGTCTGTATGTCCGGCGTTCTCGCCTTCTCCAGCGTTGCGCTGTAAAGAAGGCCAGATGCCGGATTGAGGATCCAGTATTCGCACTATATTCGCTGTTTATTTCGCAATGCGCGAAAATCAAGCCCTCCGAATCGGAGGACAAACGGCGGAGCGAAGAACGATCTATCGCACGTTGACATGAAAGGATAATGTGTTAACAGATTATCTGTATCTGTATGGCGGAGCCATACTTATTTACAGAAAGAGGCAGATAAAATCTGCTGCGTTCATCACGATAACTATCAACAATAGTTCGTGGGAACAAGAAAGATTGACAGAACCATAATCTATACTCTATAGTAGGCTCAAGTAGAGCATGATAAAAATCCTCAAACTTCTATGGGATACATGGAATAAAGCGCATATTTTACGCCATAATGTAGTGCCGTACGAAGTAAATGAAGTATGCTATAGCAAGCATATTACGGTAAAAGTCAAAAAGGGAAGAATTATGCTCATCGGCCCGACTAAAGCAGACCGCATACTGGTAGTGATACTTCAAGAAAAGCTTGAGAAACATACCTATTATATAGTAACGGCAAGATCAGCGGATAAAAAAGAACGCATGTTGTATACTAACAACATATGAATAAAAATAAACTAAAAGATCCGATACCGGATACAAACGACCGGGAAAAACTCGCAGAGTTCTGGGATACGCACAGCATCGCAGACTATATGGACGAACTTACCCTTGTCGATCCAAAACACGTATATGTTGCGCCTAATTTATCAGAAATTGTGTTATCCCTTGATCCGGAAACGTCAAGTAAGTTAATGAAGGTTGGAAGGAAAAAGAGAATAGACCCGATTACGCTTGCTCGACAATGGATCACCGATCTGGTAAATAAAGAGCTGAAGCATTCTACTTCCGGTATTTAACTCTTCTAGGAATTACGCAAAAAGCCGTCATCCTGAACTTGTTTCAGGATCTCCTATGTTTTAACGGTAGGCTTGAAGTGCAAAAGCGGTCTCTTCATCGCTCGTAATTTACCAATTCGTCATTCGTAATTGATTCTGTCACCTTTCTCGTTCCCACGAATATATTTTTGTTGGTAATGCCTTGACCTTCCCTATCCCGGCCAATGTGTCAGGAGAATGGAAGCGCAGGTGAAACGCGATAGGTATGTGAACTATGGGAAATTGCGTAGTAAGAGCTATAATTGACACATGAGGGGGTATCACGGTATACTGGACGTCGTATGAAACAGGATATTCAACATACCATTACCCTGCCGGTTGATTTATACGACTATCTAAAACGAGAAGCGAAAAGAAGGAGAATGTCGATCTCCGCATATGTACGTCGTGTATTATCTTCGCTTCGTGAAGAAGAATATGTCGAGATCGCCGATGAAGAAACGGAGAAGGCATTAGCGGAAGCACGAGAGGATATTCGAGCTGGTCGATATGTAGAAGTGAAACCGGGAGATAAAAAAGCACTCCACGCAGCGTTGTGGGGTAAATAAGCGCATCATGTTTACGCTTCGTTTTTCAAAACGTTTTAAACGGAATGCGCGAAAATACGGTCAGAAGAATCAGGAGTTTATAGAAATAATTGATGATACGCTTGACCGTTTAAGAATAGATCCGGGTGATCCGGTTCTACGATCTCACCGGGTAACATCTCGAGACGCCGGCGTTTGTTGGAGCAGTCGTGTAACCGGCGACATTCGTATTCTCTGGGATTATACACAGTTTAAAGATACTCTCGGGACTGCAATTATTGAAATTCTGGACATCGGCTCTCACTCCGGATCAAAAAAGGTCTATAAGAACTGACGATTTATTGTAAGTGTTGTGTAAATCGTCATCCTGAATTCTTGAGACGTTTGACGTCTTATTTCAGGATCTATTGTTCTTCTTACTACGCAATTTCCCATTAGAAATCATATATCTTTCGCGTTTCATCTATTTCAAGTCGCCCGCTTGTGGTGGGTTGATTTGAATGAGGCAGCGTTTTTCCCTTGGCGGGGAAAAGCGTGATGTTGAGCTCCACGTCGCGTGACGAGGAGCGAAATCCCTTCGAATCCGCCAGCTGGTGGAGAAGAGGGATGATGACGCAACGATCAAGAGGTAAGTAAATAAATGAGATTGCGTTTCTGTGCCTTACAGGTGGAACGCGATTAGGTACTCAAAAAATTTGATGCTATACTTGAAAAGTGAACTATTACAATACAAAGTCAGGTATATTACCCGGTGCGGACTATAAGCGGGTGTATAAAAACGCTTGGCGAGTTTTTAGCAGGATCAAGAAACAAACGAAACGAAAACCGTATATCAGGTCAGCATACTTTGACAAGGAAAAAGTGTTCTTTGACTATTTCTGGCAGCATCTCATGCAAAAACCTCCGAAGGAACGCATGAGACGTTTACGATTCTTTAAAGCAGCAATTGAATTAATTCACAATATTAGAACTAAACCGAATACTATACTCATACGGAGTCAGAAAAATATACGACTGCATCGATTTACCGGCCAAACAAAATCAGGAGAAATATTCTTTGTTCAGATAAAAGAACATATAGTAAAGAAGTCTAAGCAGTTTATGTCGGTATTTCCCGAGAAATAAAAAATCCCGGCCGATGTGAAGCTCTGTGACTTCTGGTCAGGATTTGAAATTATTATAATACTATTTCAAGAAAAGTCAAATTAAAAGTCTCGGCCGATGTGAAGTTCTTATCCTTCTGGTCAAGACTTTTTTTAAAACCTCGTTCCCCTTCGTAGCTTTATGCGAAGGAGCGCGCCGATGATGTGTAGTTCAGAGACTACGTGGCCGAGGTTTTCACTTTAAGTATAGCAAATAAAATTCTAATCAATTAATCTGGAGCATTCGGATGTCC
>DATEBW010000107.1:0-5785 GCA_035287165.1 Patescibacteria group bacterium
TCCAATTTCAAATACCTCAACACCCTTCCTATTTCCTCATCCTTCATCCTTGGATACGTCGGAAGGTTAATGATTTTTGAAGCATATTCTTCTGCTTTCGGACAACTTCCTTTTCGGTAATGAACCGCGGAAAAGTCAACGCCGTCCGGATCAACCACATTATGGTACCAATTTCCGAGCAATATCCCTTCCTGTTTAGCTGATTTGATGAATGATACCGGATTGTTTACTATCAGCGGGTAACGTAGATAGATCGCGCCTTCAACGACCTTGCCGTATTGTCCTGCGGCCTGCAATCTCCGGCTGTTATATTGTTCAAGCTTGCGTAACTGGTTAAACGCCAATACCGCAAGCGCGTTCGGCATCTTTTTCGGAAATACCGACGGCTGCAATCCTTTCCGCTCGCCGGGATACACAGCGAGTGATAATAATTTAAATTGTTGCGCCAGTACAAGCAGAAATTTCCCAATTCCGAAAACATTATACAAGGGCAGAATCAACATATTACATAGAATCGGGTGCAATAATTGCTGGACTATCCAATCATTGGGCGGATAATCGATGGAGTCGTGAACTTCCTGAAGTAACTCTTTTTTCCTTTGTTCTTTTGTTCTTTCGTTTTTTCGTTTTATTATCGCCATCCCGCCATAAACTGATGATATGACTTTATCCCTACCGAAACTGAAAAATGCCGCATCGCCGAAAGATCCCAGTAATTTTCCATCAACGGTGGCTCCTAACGAATGAGCACAGTCTTCAATAATAATTACCTTATACTTATCGGCAATCTCTCTTATTTCCCTGATTCGGGCCGGAATACCGAACGTGTGTTGTACGATAACCACTTTTGTTTTTCGGGTAATTAACTTCTCAAGTTTTGCAGGATCAATATTGTAAGACGCGTCAATATCGCAATAAACAGGGTATGCGCCGGCCCACATCACCACTTCGGGAACAGCGACACAGGTAAATGCCTGGACAATAACTTCATCGCCTTTTCCGATGCCGAACGATTGCAGAATAGTGAATAATGCGCTTCTTCCTGAATTAAATGAATATGCGGTTTCGGTATGGAATTGTTTCCGGAACCATTCCTCAACACGATGGATTGATCCACCGCGTTTCCATTTCCACGGAGCAAGCGCTGTTTTCAGCGCAATAATGACGTCGTCTTTTTCCGTATTCGGGGAGAGAGAAATGGCAATCATGCTACCTATTATACAGATAAAGCAGTATGCTATCCTCATCTTATGACCGGAAGAACCCATGATCTGGCAGCGTTTACGGCGCTTAACCTTGTATTTTTAGCGGAAATGTCACCGCCGGATATCTCACTTGCCACATTTGCCGCGGCAATAGGCTCAAATATGATCGGCGGTCTTTTGCCGGATATCGATAATGCGACGAGCGATATTTGGGACAAAGTCCGGGGAGGCTCCGTTCTGGGAAAAATGATTAAGCCGCTCGTGGGCAAGCACCGGATGCTTTCTCACTCGCTGCTCGGTATGGCAATTATCGGTTTCCTGTCCGAATGGTTCCTTAAGTGGCTTAACACAGTAGTTTTGGTTGATATGAATATCGTATGGTGGGCTCTGATGATCGGCTATGCATCCCATTTAATAACCGACTCGTTAACAAAGCAGGGCGTGCCGTGGCTTTTCCCCTTTCCCATCCGTTTCGGGATTCCGCCTTTCGAATTTATGCGGATGAAAACCGGCGGCATCATCGAAAAATCCGTCGTCTTTCCGGGGTTACTCTTTTTGAACGGCTATTTGATTTACCGGAATTACGAACAATACGTTATTTTCTTTAAGAGGTATTTGGAGTGAATATGCAGGACACCAAAAACCAACCCCGCATTTGCGGGGCTGGTATATAAAACGGGCGAAACACCAAGCGTAAGCCTTTTAATTGGGATGCGCTTGATGATTACCGTTTTTCAGATTACCAGTGAATGTCTGTACCAGTACATTCAAAGGATCAAAGATGCTGATCGTAGCGTAATCTGTTGTTCCTGGTTCTCCATCGTCTGTGAAATTCCACTTTGCCGTATAACCAGAAACACCATTGTAACGACCCGTTCCTTCACCTTTATAGGTATCAAACCCTGCAACTGGTTGTTCCTCATCAAGTGTAGGATCATTAGAACAGAGTGCCGAAGTAAGGCTTTCAAGATGGAACTTGTTGCCTTTACCCCAGTTTACCTCTAATCTGTTTGGCAGATCAGCGGGATCACAGTGAAGCTCAAATCCATGTTTTCCTTCGAGAGTCGTCTTACTAACAGGGATTGTTCCTCCTCCGGTCATACGACCGGGTAGCGAGACCGGCTCTGTCCATTCCTTGGTAGCTCGAGCACAATGCTCTACGCCTTGCTCATCAGTAAAGCATGCCGTAATGACGTCAAGGCCCGGACCACCAGTACCGGTATACGTCCAGGAAACCTGTCCGTTGGCGTCTGTCGTACAGTCATTATTTGCCGTACATTCTCCGGTATTCGGGTCACTGACTTGACCAATATTGGGTCCTGCAGTTACCGAGAAACTTACGAGAGCGCCGACTACCGGCGCACCACCAGCGGTAACGGTGGCTGTTACTGTATGGTCAGTACCCGTCTCATTCGTTGCCGTTGGCGGATCGAGTTTGATCTCACCGATTGCTGCAGTCAGTTCTCCTTTAACACAGAGACCAAACAGACTACCCCCACTTGCAATCGGACCAACTTCAACTAATCCGCTTGCTATACCGAATCGGTAAAAATTGTTGGTACCAAAATCACCTGCCCAGAACGACGTTCCGTTTGGATCGAGATTTAAAGCAAACCAACCATCCTCACCGGCAACGTCATACGTTTGGACGACTGCTCCTGCTGCGTCAAGACGCTTTATATCCGCGCTGCTGGCAACAAGAAGGCCTCCGCTTCCATCTCCCGGAGGAAGTAATCTCAAAGCGTAATTAGCACCGCCTATAGATACAGGCGTAAAATCTGCCAGTTGTGCGCCAGCTCCTGATACATCATAGCGCTTAACGAGTCCGCCTTCAGACGTATAGAACATTGTTTTCTGGTCAGAGGCGAGATCCATCCAGTCAGATCCTCTATTTTCAATCGCTACATCGTAGGATTGTTGGTAGACGCCTGCCGCGTCATACCGCTGGATATCGTCGTCGCCGTCAGGATGGCCGACATAGAAATCACCGTTGGCAGCAAATACAACAGATTCGCTTTGACCGCCGGGATTTATAACACCCGGATCAATTGTCTGCGAAATTGGATGTGGCGACGGATCGTCGTAAACGACAACTTTAGTATTGGTGAAGTTGGTGGTATAGAGTTTGCTTAAATCATTATTAAACGCACACCCGGTCGTAAATCCACCGAGACCATCGGTGATGGTCTCCTTAAATACGCCACTGTTGTCGTACACGTTATACTGACCAGCTGCAACACCGGCGTATACATCTCCCACATTCCACGTTGTCGAAGCGGCTGCCGGACTCGTTGCGCCTGACAGTACTGCGGCTGCCACCGTTATCAACCCTGCTACGAATCCGAATACTTGGTAATGTTTTATTTTATTCATGAAAGTTTCACCTCCTTTCTCACTATTCACCGGCAAGGGAATCTACCGGTAGGATTTTTCACCTGTTTGTGAACTTCCCTTTCATTCCCATAGAAAAATAATAATGGAGCTACCGATATAAATGAGTAAGAAATATGTTATAGAAGGGTAAGAACTGATAAAGAGACAAAGAACTAGTTTCAAAATCCGTTGTTAACGGTCATCTTGAATACGTTCGCTTCGCTTAGTATCGCGTCAGGCGCGATCAAGCACGGAATGACAGTTTTGTAACAGGTTTAAAGTAACTATTTGGAGGGCTTGTGGATTGCGCTATATGACGGGGAAGAGTTCACCGTTTTCTTTTTTTCATAATACGAAGTCAGGTAAATACTTCTCCGCCTCTTTTCCTTCGAAAAGGATGGTCCCCTGCTCTAGGTGAGGAAGGCGGCCGGCAAACTGTATCTTTGCCTTCGTTTTTTTCGCTTTTGAAACGCCGCGCATAATTGGTTTATGCCAATTTTCGTTCGTCAGAATAATATAGTCACATACCTCGGCTGCTCTGCTGCCAATCTTCTCATGGATCTCGTCCGCATACTTCCCCAATTCAATGAGCGGCTGGAGAACAAGAATCTTAACGCCCTTCTTCTGTTTAAGATAATCGAGCGCGGCATAGACTGACTCCGGGTTTGCGTTAAACGTATCATCGATACTCGTCACGCCTCTGGATGAAGTCTCATGCATGGTTTTCGGCGGCAAAGCCAAAGTTTTCAACGCATTTTTCATTTCCGCTTCTTTCAAGCCGCACGATTTAGCCATACTCGAGGCGAGCGCGAGATTTTGTCGAAAGTGGGAGGCATGAATATGACGGGGCAGTCGTGTATCACCCGACATAACAACAAGAGCGCGTTTCTTATCATTTTTTGCCCAGGTAATGACCTGCTTCATATGGCTACTTTCGCCGTTAAATACTGCTGTGCCGTCTTTGTTCATCGACTGAACCACCTCGTATTTTACCCGCATGGTCGTTTCCAGAGAGCCGAACAGGCTTTGATGCTGCTCGTTAATGCCAGTGATAACGGCGCGGTGAATCTTATCGCCGAATATCGAAAGGGCACTTTTAATTTCACCCGGATGATAGGCGCCGACTTCACATACGAAATAATCGATGCTATTCAGATTCGATTGCAGGATGCGTTCTGCTATGCCGATATCGGTGTTTTTTGTGCCGAATGATTTTGCCACGCGGTATTTTGAAGAGAGTAATTGCGCGATAAGCTCTTTGGTCGTCGTCTTGCCGTAGCTTCCGGTAACGGCGATAACGCGAAGGCCGGGATAACGGGAAATCTTCCGGCGCGCCTCTTCGATCACCCGGCGTTTATGCAGGTTAAAAATACGATTAGAAATAAATACCCATCCTACCACTACGAACCCGAGTGTTTTATCGGTGAGCAGCAGTGAAAAAGCAACAGAGTCTATCGGTACAGATAGAAAAATGAAGATAAGCGTTACAGAAGATATGATTACCAGTGACATTGAACGCACGGTGACCGGCGGGATTTTCCAGCGCCGGCGCAGCTCTATAAAGTTTCGAATTGTTTCGTAGGAATATAAAGCGGTTACGGCAAGCGTAAAGCCGTCTACGTTCATAATCGTCAGTCGCCCGGGGACGAGCAGAAAAATAATGATGAGAAAAGTCTTGAGGGTTGAGAAAGGGCCGAACATCCATCGCCTCCCCTGACTGGTCTCGCGGACATGCACGAGCATCCGATCAATGCGATACTCTTTTATCCACCACCACGCGAGATGATAGGCCAAATTGCGCATAGTTCTTATTACGTATGCGGTGAAAAGAAGAATAAGTATGTAATTCATGATTGTTGTCGTCCTGAATACATTCGCTATCGCTTAAGTACTATAGCTTGATTCAGGATCTAAATAAGATGCTGAAATGAATTCAGCATGACGGGTGTTGTAGGTTTTGAAATGAATTCTAGTTTATTTCAGGATCTTCAGATGATGAATTTATAATTTCTATCGATTTTTTTGCTTTGTTCTTTTGTTCCCTCCTCTTCGGCGGGTCGCCGAGGAGGCGACTTTTGCTGATGCGATCCACTGCTTTTATGAGCGCTTGTGGATGAGTCCACGGCAACTGATGAGTAGCATCTTCGATAATTTCCAGATGTGCACGGGGAATGATTTTATTCATCGAATTGGCGATACGCAGGGGT
>DATEBW010000108.1:0-4168 GCA_035287165.1 Patescibacteria group bacterium
TCCCTTACAGCGGGACCACCTCGCTATGAACAAAGATGAAATCGCACGATTGCAGGCAGGAGAGACAATAAGCGTATTGGTCATGACTCCTGAAGGAACAAGAGAAGAATATATCAACCTCACGACTCACCCGTGGTGCTCATTGGCTGCGGGGGTGACGACAAGTATCCTGGAATACTCCCCTAAAATCCTTGTGTAGAATGATTCTTCACCTCAAAATACGTTCAATTTATAACTCGTAATTGTTAACTGATTTTACCAGCTTCCGCCTCCCCCGCCGCCGAAGCCGCCGCCCGATGAGCCGCCCGAGAATCCTGACGAGAAACCTGATGAGCTGCGGGTAGGCGTGTACGATGCCTGCATACTTGCTAAGTTCTTCTCAAGCCGATTGGTCAAGACCATCGGCGTAAATACCCGCCCTCCGGATGACTGATACCAATCCGGCTGATATTTCGTTATGTGGGCAAATTTTCCTGCCCAGATTTTCGCGACGCCGAAGACGATCGCATACGGAAGAAGTTTTTCAAAGAGGAAATAATTCTCTTCCTGAAATTCCAGCTCCCGCTCCTGACTTACTAAAAATTCTTTTAATCCCAACGCGTAGCGTTTTGCCTCGGCTCCGGCAAGTGTCCGGCGCGGCATGACCCGGCTGAAGAAAAACAAGAGCGCCGCGAGGAAAAAGTTCAGCGTGAACACTGCGATAACGCCAAAAACTAGGTACTTGGTACGCACCTTTTCGGGATTTTCCGGGAAAAACCCTTCACGCACCATTTCTTCATATACCTGCTTTTCGAGCTTCTTAAGACGTTCCGGAAGCTTATTTTTCAAATCTTTTATCGTAACGTTCTCCCGTCGGTCAAGCTCGATTGCCTCAATGATCGTTTGTTGATGAGGGCGTAACGGCTTTTTCTCCCGTAAATCGGAATCGGTTTTCAATACTTGTCCGCGCATGAATTCAATATCCCCTCCGGCTAATCCGAGAAGCTTCTTCGGCTGTTCTTTTATGACGAGGTATTTCCGGACCGCGAGGTGGATGATTTCTCCGCTTATGTCGCGGGGATGAATCATTTCATCAACGAGAGCTCCGACTTGAAGAGGCGTTAAGATTCTGCCGTTTTTATCCTTTGGCGGATCGTACACGCGTACGATGGTCGGATCAATCTTCGGATCGCGCCCCGCCCGCCGCCAGTGGAAAAAGAGCCACGCGGGAAGCAGGATATAGCCTGTAGCGAACAATGCCACCATAGCAACAATAACGAACGGATGTAATCCTTGATTAACCGGCTCCGGCTCGACAACCGCGACGATATCTTTCGGAAACGACAAGACAAACGTCAACCCTTCACCGGCTCCGAGCGGCTTACCAGCCGCAACGTTCCAGACATTATCCGCCTCGCTAACCGACATCGCGCATTCGCGCTTTCTTGCCCCAGCTGCGCCGGTGAAACAATCTGCTTTATTGATAACGGATAGTGGTTGACCTTCAACGGTCACCCCTGCGCTCGCGGAGACGATCGGCACCTCCCACCCATTTCCTGTCACATTCCAATAGAGTTCATCGTGATCGGAAAAATAAGTTATAACGCCGCGCGCAGTGTACGTAATGATATAGGTATGTTCGCCGGTAACGGTTTTATCAGGATCGCCGATTTTGATACGCGTATCGTTTCCGTATGATGAAACTTCATACTGGTATGGTCTCCCTTCCTCGTCGGTAACCGATTGAATGGATAATGAAACGCGGAACTTCCTCCCTTCCGTATTTTCATAGATAACGGGCACATCCCGGAAAATCCCATGTCGGCGTTCTGTGCCAAAATCATAGAGAACCGTTTCGGTGATGGTTACGGTGGCATCCTCGGAAATAATAATGTTTGAATGAAATGAGCTAATCAGTTCGGATTGCGCAAACAGAGGTTTCGTCCAAACGAGTACGGAGATAACGAGCGTGACTAAAAAGACTATTCTGCGGATCATATGACGATTATACATAGTTATCGTCATCGCACATACCGTGCGGCAGGTCTGACGTACCGGCCGCGTCTGACACGGTGCCGCTGAGAGGAATCGAACCCCCAACCTTACCCTTAGGACGGGTCTGCTCTGTCCATTGAGCTACAGCGGCAGACTAGATTTATGACTTTAGATTTATGATTTATCTGGCGGAGCCAGATCCCGCTCCGCGGGATGATTTTTTTCAATCTTCAATCTGGAACCTGCAATCTTCATTAGTTGCTATTCTACCACCTCTTCGGCTATAATTGAAGCAAATACGGGGATTAGCGCAGTGGTAGCGCGCACGGTTCGGGACCGTGAGGCCGTGAGTTCAAATCTCACATCCCCGACAAAGTAGCCCAAAAATTTGAATATGGACGACCCCTATGAACAACGAAGAACAGTATTTCACCCGTCTGACTGAACAGGTAGACCATCTGCTGGAAACCAAGCAGGACCGCAAGCTCACGAGCATACTCGTAAAGCTCGAGCCGCACGTGATCGCCGCGCTTCTTGACCAGCTTCCCCGAGGCCAGGTAAAAACCTTCGGGCTCCTTCCTCCGGAAATACAGGCTGATGTTGCGCTTTTGCTTGAAGAACGCAGCATGGAATTTATCTTTCCCCGCCTCTCTACCTATACGGTCGCGCGGTTTCTCCATTTTAACGAAGACGATGATGCCGTCGATACACTCCAGATTCTGGAAACGGAACGCCAGCAGGCAGTGCTCGAAAAAATCAAAGGGAGTAAACAATCACGGCTGGAAAAACTCCTCAAGTATGACCCTGAAACCGCCGGCGGCCTTATGGACCTGAACTTTATCAGTATCCCCCAAGACAACACCCCTGCAGAAGCGGCAAAGGCTATACAAACATACGTTGCCGAGCATAAACAATCGCCACTCGTCGTGGTTTCTGACAACACTCATAAGCTTACGGGATTTATACCGTACCGGCTTCTTCTGACGCGCCGACAACAGGACTCGCTCGCTCGCCTTACCCGGCCGTTGCCGACGGTGACAACAAACATCGACCGCGAAGAAGTTCTGCAAATGGCCCTGCGTGAACGGGCCGAATATGTCGGCGTGGTGAATAAAAATCAGGAAATCGTCGGCATCATCCAAATCCGCGACCTCATGCCGGTAGTTCAGGATGAAGCGACCGAAGACATCTATAAGTTTGCGGGCGTTTCGCTAGAAGACGACATCCATAACTCGGCAGCCGAGACGATTCAGCGACGGTACAAATGGCTCATTTTAAACGTGGCGACGGCGACGCTCGGCACGCTCGTCGTCACGCATTTTCACGATACGATCAGCCGCATGGCGATTCTTGCCGCCTACATGCCCATGGTCGCCGGCCTCGGCGGCAATGCGGCGACACAGGCTCTCGCCGTTTCTGTCCGGGGAATGGCAGAAGGCACGATAACAAGAGAAGAAGGAAAACGCATTGTCGCGAAGGAAGCGGTCGCCGGTCTGGTGAATGGGCTCCTGGTCGGCGCCGCGGCCGCGGCGTTGTCTTTTGTTCTGACACGCCAGCTTGCTCTCGCATTTGTTCTGGGAACCGCGATGATTATCAATATACTGATGTCTGGCTTGATCGGCTCGCTTATTCCTCTGATACTGAAACGGTTGGGTATCGATCCTGCAGTCGCCAGTTCGATTTTTGTCACCGCGGCAATCGACGTCTTTGGCTTCTTTGTTTTTTTAGGCATCGCGACAGCAGTTTTGCTATAACGATCAATAATCCTTTCCTGTCGGCTCGCCCTTCTTTCTGCTTGAAAATATACCAGCAAATAGAGATACTGGGTATATTGTTTGTTTGATTACTATAGTTTCCAGGTTTTCATTGCTTCTCCTGTCAGGATTATTACTTCTTGTATACCACTCTGCTTTTAAAATCAGAAATGGTATGCCTTCGTAGCTTTTAGTTTCGAGTAAGATATACGTTGTTTTTAATAGGTCATCTCGATTTTAAAAGCTCCGTTTTGGTATACCATGATTATTCTGAAACTAAAAGCGAAGGGGTATATTTGCTCATCAGAATACGTACGCGATCAGTCCTGCGGATTTTCAGAAAGTTATCATCGATTCTTCATCAGACGGTGTACCCGATTCTCCCTGGGAAAAGGAATGGGAGATTTAAACGGTGACGGGAAAGTCAACGTCATCGATTT
>DATEBW010000109.1:0-8152 GCA_035287165.1 Patescibacteria group bacterium
TCCGGCATAGCCTATATTATAGCACTAAAGTACTAAATTTAACTATGAATAATCGGGATTGTTGCAATCACGGCGTGGGTGCCGCATGAATAAATTATGCGCTATGCGATCGCGCACCTACAAAATATTCTTTAATCTTTCTAAACTCTCTTCTTTTCCCAAAACCTCCATACTCTCAAACAACGGCGGGCCGATTTTTTTCCCCGTAATGGCAATACGGATATCCATAAACAGTTTTGATTTTGATACGTTTAATTCTTCGGCGACTTTTGCACCGGCAGCATACAGGACATCATGATTCCATTCTGGTAATTTCTCAAATTCTGCAATGATTTTTTTAATCCACTCCTTATTGACTTCTTTTTCATACGAGGTTGGCCGTTTAAAGAAAAATTCACACATCGGCCAGTATTCGGAAAAAGTCTTAATGCGCGTTTGGATAAGAGGGACTGTTTTTTCAACGATAGTCATCCCCGACTCCGATCGGGGATCTATATGGATTCCCGCTTTCGCGGGAATGACATAGGTTTTTAAATACCCTACTATCTGATCTTTTAGTTTCGGCATTTGAGTCTTTCGTATATATTCGCCGTTCAACCACTCCAATTTGATCAGGTCGAACCGTGCGCCGGCTGAAGTAATTTTCGTTATATCGAGTAATGTAATAAATTCTTCCAAAGAATATATTTCTTTTCCTTCAGGATGATTCCATACTATATTAGATAGATAATTGAGTATTGCTTCGGGTAAGAAACCCTTTTCTTTGTAAAAACTGACGGACGCATGGCCATGGCGTTTCGATAGTTTCCCTTTCCCATCGGAATTTAATATAAGCGGCAGATGCCCGTGAATTGGCATTTTCCAACCAAAAAATTCATAGAGCAAAACATGTTTTGGGGTTGACGAAATCCATTCTTTTCCACGAAAAATATGGGTTATTTCCATGAGATGATCATCAACTACTACCGCTAAATGATAGGTGGGGAAACCGTCAGATTTTATCAGCACTTGGTCGTCAAGTACATTACTTTCAAATGCTACTTTTCCCACGATCATATCATCGAATACGACTTTCCTGTTCTGCGGAACATCCATGCGGATGACATACGGCGTATGTTCTTTGAGCTTTTTATCTATTTCCTCTTTTGGAAGGGACAAACAATGTTTGTCATACATGGGAGGAATTTTTCTCTTTGTTTGCTCTCCCCGCAGTTGTTCTAATCTCTCCTTGGTGCAGAAGCAATAATAAGCATGCTTTTTTTCAAGCAATTCTTCGGCGTATTTTTTATAGATAGCCAGCCGCTCTGATTGCCGGTAGGGACCGAACGGACCTCCTACGGACGGGCTTTCATCGGGGAGCAATCCGAACCACGCGAGCGAATCGTAAATTACCTGTTCAGATCCTTCAACGAAACGCACGCGGTCAGTGTCTTCTATCCTGCAGATAAAGGTGCCGCCATGCTGTTTCGCGTATGCGTAATCAAACAGTACTTGATAAACAGTCCCAATATGGGGAAATCCGGTCGGCGAGGGCGCAATGCGTGTTCGTACCATATCAGCTTGTATTGTACCCTGAAAAGGTAATATACTCAATAAATAGTCAGTACTTGTCTAGCATCTAAATTCTAATTTCTAAATTCTAAAATATGGCTAATTTAACCGACACTGCATATATTGTCAGAAAATCGTTCGTCTGGGGCGGTATCGGCATTGTCGTCCTGACGATACTTGGCTTTGCCACGGTCGCTACCATACGCAGCATACAGGAGAACAAGGTCGTCCCGACGCCGACGCCGGGAGTTACCTTCGGTCCGCTCCCTAAAATTGTTACTCCTAATTCTCTCCAGTACCCCACGTCATTTGAACTCTTGCTGATCGAAGGCAGGCCGCCTGAAACAGTTCAATACGGAACTGTCTATCTCGTCCGCGCGAAAACGCCCACGTTGCTGTCACGAAAAGAATCACAGCAATTTGCGAAAGGTCTGGGTTTTCCCGCTGAGCCGACCCAGACGGACAACACCGTTTACCAATACGCAGATCAGGATACTAACAGCCATCTCGTTATGGATATAGCGAGCAAGAATTTTACGCTGCGCCGCAACTTTATAGACGTCGGCGTTCTCAATACCCCCATAACCCAAACTGAAACTGAAATCCGGAAGCAGGCCCAGACTTTTTTTACGAGACTCAAAACCTGGCATGAGAATTTGAGCCATGCGGGTGTTACGTATTGGACATTTGAAGGGCAGTCGCTTCGCGAAACCACTGAAATCTCGCAAGCACAACTGGTTCGGGTAGATTTCTTTCAGCCGGCATTAGGGGATTTTCCCGTTGTTACATCCCGCTCGGACAGGTCAAACGTTTATATTATCTTTGCGCCCGGGGATAAAGCGCCGCGTATGGTACATGAAGCTTCATTTAACTATTTTCCTCCCGATGACCAAACCATGTCAACGTATCCGCTCATTACCGGACTCGCCGCATGGGAACAATTGCAGGCCGGAGGAGCTTTCATCTCGTCCCCGGTAATTATCGGAACGCACGCAGTCGTGAGGCGCATATACCTGGCATATTATCAGTCTGATAATTATCAGCCGTACTTACAATTGATGTGGATGTTTGAAGGGGATAATGGATTTGTCGCTATGATACGGGCTACTGATCCGGCGTGGGTTGCACCATGAGGCATCGCGCTATTCGGCAAATGACGTCTGCGGAGCCGGAGAACTACTTAAAGCATTCTCATCCCAAATCGTATTATTAAACACCCATTCGGTCAGCTGAACGGTTTCACCGAAACGGTCATTGCTTCCCAGTACGATGGTAATAACCGACTGTCCGTCACGTTTTGTCAAATTGATCAAATTTTCTTTTGCATTTTCAGTCCATCCCGTTTTCACTCCGGCAACGCCGGGAACCGTACCGAGCAGTTGATTGACATTTTTCAATTCGTGAAAGTGAGTAAAAGTGCTGTCCGATACCGTAATTGCCGGTATGCCGACCATGTGCAAAATCGTGCGGTTTTGCATGGCAGTCCTCGTCAATCGTGAAAGGTCCAGGACGGTAGTAAACTGTTTCTCATTGTCAAAACCGGCTGGATTGAAAAAATGGGTATTTTCCAGGCCGATCTCAACCGCTTTGTCATTCATATCCTCAACAAATCCGCTCACGCCTTCTGTATGTTGCCGGGCAAGCGCGTACGCCGCATCGTTGGCAGAATGGATGAGCAATCCGTAGAGTAAATTTTCAACGGTTATCTGTTCTCCTTCTACAAGCCCCATAATACTTCCCTCGGTCAATGGGTTTCTCACCGTTATAACGTCGTCCGGATCATACAATTCCAGGGCGACGAGAGCGGTCATGAGCTTTGTCGTCGATGCCGGCCAGAATTGCATCCGCTCGTTTTTTGCGTAAAAAATCGCTCCTGATACAGAATCCAGCGCTATGGCAGCCTGTGCTGTCAGATACGGAGGTTCTTGCGCGCCTGTTTTTAACCGGGGGTATGGAGTCGGAGACGGCGTTGCTTCGACGGCGATAGCTTCGTCTGTTTTTGACACCGGAGCGGACCACCTGTATACTTGCCCGGTAACCGTGGATTGCCACGCCCACCAGACCAGCAGAACACCGAGAAATGTCGCGAACGAGACGATATGCGCCGGCTGGATGGCAGATATAATTTGCGAAAACGGCGATATCCGCTTATGCTGATGGGAAGCTTTTTTTGGCACGGCGAAAAAATAACCAATAACCTATTAACAGAATAACATATCAACGAAATAACAATGGAGTTACGCAGAAGTCGTCATCCTGAACTTGTTTCAGGATCTCCTATTTTTCACCGGTAGGCTCGAATTGCGTAAGTCCTGTAACAAATAAGAATCTCCGTTAAGTTATTCCGTTAATCAGCTAGTACGCTTATTGTCGACACGTATTCCCAATTCCTTCAATTGTTCTTCCGTGGCCTCCGATGGCGCGTTGACTGCCGCGGTAAATCCACCCGCAGAAGCAGGGAAGCCGATTAATTCACGCACCGATGGTTCACCGAGTGCTGCCATTAAAAATCGGTCAAGGCCGGGTGCAATTCCGCCATGCGGCGGCACGCCGTACGTAAATGCTGTTAACATATGCTCGAACTGTTTTTTTTGCGCTTCGGTAAAACCGATCAGTTCAAACACTTTCTCCTGAATTGCAGGATCGTGAATTCTGATACTTCCGCCACCGACTTCATAGCCGTTTAATATCATGTCATGCTGTAAACCACGCACTTTCAGCGGATCTTCATTAAGCAGTGAAATATCATCCGGATGAGGGGCGGTAAACATATGATGTGAAGGTGCTACTTTTTTGCCTGCTCCATAATAATAGTCTTCTTTTGTCTGCTTGTTGAACAGTGGAAAATCAATAACCCATGCAAACGCAAGTTCGTTTTTATCCATTTTGTTTTTTCGCAGATCCGGTTTATCTGAATGATAACGTTTCATCGCCTCTGCATGGGAAATGCGGGGCCACGGCGACTGGGTTATTTTCTTTTCAGGAAACAGCGTCTTTGCAAGCGACGTGAACAATTCTTCTGCAATCTGCAAAATATCTTCCTGTGTGACGAATGACATCTCCATATCGAGCTGCGTAAACTCACCGTATGCGCGGTCTGCACGCGGATCCTCATCACGAAAACAGCGGGCGAGCTGAAAGTATCTCTCAAATCCCGCCACCATCAACATCTGCTTATATTGCTGCGGGGACTGGGGTAATGCGTAGAATTTTCCCTGTTGAAGGCGTGAAGGCACGAGGAAATCCCGTGCGCCTTCCGGTGTTGTTTTAGTCAGAATAGGCGTTTCGATTTCAATAAAATCCCGTTCGGTAAGAAACTTCCGCATATATTGCGCTGCCTGATTACGCAAACGGATGTTGTAGGTCATGCGCGGACGCCGAAGGTCAAGATATCGATAGTGAAGCCGGGTTTTTTCTTCTATTTCATACCCGTCAGTGTCAATCGGAAACGGCAATTCCCTTGCTTTGGTTATAACCGTCGCCCTTTCAACGGACACTTCTACTGTTCCGGTCGGAATATGGGCATTTACCATTCGTTCGGGGCGCTTTTGGACGGTGCCGGTGATTTCTACGACAAATTCATTCCGTACATCTTTCACGTCATCGGCATTGGTTATCACGGTCTGGACGATGCCGGACCGGTCGCGTATGTCGAGAAACACTATTTTTCCGTGATCGCGGCGGGCAGCAATCCAACCTTGAAGGAGAACTGTTTCACCGATTTTATTAACCGTTTCTTTAGCTAATGTCCGAAGCATAGGTAACTAATACAAATTGCAAAACTTAGGCTTGTCATGCTGAATTTATTTCAGCATCTTACTACTTAGTGATAAATAGATCCTGAAACAAGCTATAGTACTGAGCGACAGCGAACGTATTCAGGATGACAGTTTTCTGAAGATCATTTAATTTTGTGGTTCTCATATGCTAGGGTTTAGAATTTATTGTTCCCGTATTATACGCTACGAGCGTGATAAAATAAAGAAAGTAATCCGAATCTACGAATAACATCCGAATGGTCTTAATAATTTGATTCGGAAAAATTTAGAGATGAAATCGGATCATTCGGATCGCGTTTAATAAGAATAACTATGAAAGACACCGATCTCATAAAACAAAAAATTGACATCGTAGAGTTTATCAACGAATACGTTCCGCTTAAGAAAGCAGGCAGGAACTTTCAGGCATTGTGTCCCTTCCATTCTGAAAAAACCCCGTCGTTTAATGTATCTCCGGACCGCCAGATCTGGCATTGTTTCGGCGCGTGTAACGAGGGCGGGGACATTTTTACTTTTCTTATGAAGCGCGAAAATATCGAATTTCCCGAGGCGCTCCGCGAGCTTGCCCTGCGCGCCGGTATAGAACTTTCATCTCCGGTCGAACAGGATGAACGCCTCAAGCACATTGACCGTCTCTATGAAATCAATCATCTCGCCAGCGAGTATTATCACTATCTGCTCACCAAACACGCTTCAGGCAGCCGCGCGCGCGAATATTTAAGAAAAAGAAACGTTCCGGAAAAACTTATGAATACCTTTATGCTCGGCTATGCGCCGGACGGCTGGCGGAACGTCTATCCGTATCTCAAAAAAAAGAGATATGCAGATGAAGAAATCGTCATGGCGTGATTGGCGATAAAAGGCGACGGTAACTACTATGACCGTTTCCGCGGAAGAATCATCTTTACACTTGCCGATCATCGGGGGAAAATCGCCGGATTTTCCGGAAGGCTGTTGAAAGAATCTGGTGAAGCAAAATATATCAATACGCCGGAAACGCCGGTTTACCATAAAGGATCCCTCCTGTACGGCCTCAATGTCACCCGCGACGCCATCCGCAAAGCCGAATCGGTCATCGTGTGCGAAGGGGAATTTGACGTTCTGTCCTCTTATCGGGAAGGCATCAGCAACATTGTCGCGATCAAAGGAACGGCATTAACCGAAGAACAGCTCCGGCTTTTAAAGCGGTTTACCAATGAAATCCGGCTCGCGCTTGATATGGATTTTGCCGGCGATCAGGCGGCGCGGCGCAGTATCGCGTTGGCGGATGAGCTCGATTTTACGATCCGCGTCGTCGAGCTTCCCGAGGGAAAAGATTTAGACGAAGGACTGATCGTAAATCCAACCGCAGTCAAGCAGGCGGTAAATCACGCGGCATCCGTGTATGATTTTATGCTGCATTCCGCACGAAAACGGTATGACGTGACTGATCCGTACGGTAAAAAAATGTTTGCCCGGGAAGTGCTGCCTTTATTTGCCCGCATTATCAATCCCATTGTCCAGCACCATTATGTCAAACAGGTAGCCGAGTTTCTGTCGGTTTCAGAAGCTTCCATACTCGCAGAAATAGAAAAAGAGACTAAACGGCGGTCAAGCATACCGGTCCCTCCCCGGCAATTATCAAACGGCGAACAACCACTTACCCGGCAAGAACGGCTCGAACAGCATCTGCTCGCACTCATCGTTCAAGCCCGGAATCCGCACGAATACTTGAAAAGAACGATCCAAACGCTTACAATAGACTCAATCTCATCAAAACCGGTCCGGCGGATATTCATGATTTTGCATGAAAAGATGCCTGACCTAAAATTGATCGATCACGTCTTGCCGACTGAATTAACCGATACGTACAACCGCGCATACCTGAAGGATATCCGTACGTTGCTTGCCGACGAGCAGATATTTGATAAGGAATTTCTGCAGACGGTGCGCGAGTTGCGAAAACTGCAGATCAAACAGCGGATATCTGAAATAGGCAAAGGCATGAAAAAGAAAGAAGATCTGTCAGTATTAAATTCGGAGTTTGGTAAATTGTCAGAAGAGCTGAAGAAGATTTCACAAAGAAGCAAATGAGCAATGAGCAAATAAAAATCATATACACGTTGTTCTTTTGCTTGCCCTTCGAAGCTTTAGCGAAGAAGGGTTAATTTGAACTATATGTCTGCAAAATCCATTCCCCAATTGTTAAAACAGGGTATCGATAACGGGTTCGTCACGCAGGACGATATATTTGCCCTGTTTCCCGAACCGGAAAAACATATTGAGCAGCTCGATAATTTCTACGAGAAGCTCATAAAGAATAAAATCGATATTTTCGAGACTACTTCAGCTGACGAAGAAGAAACGACGGCAAAAGCCATTTCCGATCTGGAAAAAGAGCTTGCGCTTCTCTCTCATCTTACCGAAGGCCATGGGCTCGATCCGGTACGGACGTACCTGCGTGAAATCGGCAGGATACCTCTCTTGCGGTTTGATGAAGAAATTGAGCTGGCAAAACGAATCGAAAAGGAAGACCTCGCAGCGAAAAAGAAGTTGACTGAATCAAATCTGCGGCTCGTCGTCTCGGTAGCAAAAAAATACATCGGCCGCGGCCTGACGTTTCTCGATCTTATTCAGGAAGGAAATCAGGGATTGATTAAAGCGGTGCATAAGTACGACTGGCGGCGCGGTTTCAAATTTTCAACCTACGCCACGTGGTGGATACGGCAGGCGATAACGAGGGCGATTGCCGACCAGGCACGTACGATCCGCATACCGGTCCATATGGTCGAGACGATCAATCGCTTCTATAAAACGGTTCGTAAACTGATGCAGGATCTGGG
>DATEBW010000110.1:0-2176 GCA_035287165.1 Patescibacteria group bacterium
TACTCCGACGCCGACATTGCCTCCTTCCGGCGGTGTGTTTCCCAGCATATTAGTTATCGGAGGAGGATTTACCCTGTTATTAATATCTCTTGCACTGTTGTAACGCCATGAATGTCGTCGACTTGTTTACGTATGTCCCGAAAGTCATCCTGATCGCGATTGTGGTCATTCTGGCCATAATTGTTGCGGAAATTTTCTTTCTTATTATAAAAGGGCAGAAGAAAAAAAAGGCTGAAAATGAACAGAATGTTGGCGATACGCTGGTTCCGGTGCAATTTCCGGGTTCAACCGCTAGTAAGCCGCGAACGCAACCGGCAAAAATGAACGTGAAAAAAAAGACTATATTCTCACCAATGCTTTTTTTATTCGGCGGCGTAGCGCTTATCATATTGATCGCATTGGCGTTGCTCACTGCATATTTTGCACGAACGCGGCTGAAAATTGGCGCGGGAAGCTCTTTTATTGACTATAAGGTTCACTATATTGCATATAACTATCGAAGTAAGGTAACATTATTTTAGTGATACACTTCCTCAAATTACATTGGCTCTATATATTGATCGGCTTCTTAGTCGTCGTGCTGGCCGGTATTGGCATAACGATTTTCCGTGAACTCCGGTTACGCCAAGAGGACGTTCTTCTTCCTGCGCCCGAGCCGGAAGTTACCGTCACCGAAGCGCCTTCGCCATCGCCGACGCCGCCGGCAGAGGAAGAAATCAGCGCCCCGTCGACCGGCACCGAAACGGAAAAGCTGCAGTGCATCGACCTGGTCGCCGAACCGTCATCAGGCAGCGTTCCCTTTACTGCATCCTTTTCTGCAACCGCCAAAGATCCGCAGGCGCGATCAGTCCTGTTTCATTTTTTCTTCGGAGACGATACGGAACAGTCGATTGAAAAGAACGTTACCGCGCTTGACGGCATCGCTGTTCAATATATTCAGCATACCTATACCGAGCCGGGGCTCTACACCGCAGGTGTCACTCTCGAAAATGAACTCGGCGATATTGCAGAGGAATCTTGTACGACGACCATACAAGCAGGAGGCATTGCGCGTACGGAAGAAATGGCAACGTCCTCTGCGGGAGCAACAGGTGGATTGACCGTGGCGACACCGTCTGCTACGCTTGCAGTCGTTTCTCTGACGCCGACGGCAACGCTGTCTATTGCCGTAACGCCGACCGCTGCAGTCGCCGTGCCCGATATACCAGAAGCCGGAGGTTTTCTCCCGACGGTATTCGCCGGACTGGGTGGCATATTCATCGTCGTCATCGCGCTCCTCCTGTGATACATCCTCACTTTGATTCGGTATAATAAAACGTAATCAATTAATTTGTTGATCGGTTATTCGGTTAATCGGTTGATAGGGAAATAGTCATATGTCAATCGTCAAACATCAAATATCCTTCCTCCCTCCGCATGTCTTACAGTCCTCCGAATGGGGTATGTTCCGCCAAAAAACAGGCCTGACCGTCCTGCGCCCTGCTCCCGGTTTTCAACTGACCGTTCACCCTATTCCTAAAATTCCTTTTACCATCGGATATGTCGCCAAATGCGCTCTGCCGACTAAAGAAGTAGTTAAGGAATTAATAAAAATCGGCAAACAGCACCGCTGTATTTTCGTCAAACTCGAACCGAATGTTATAAAAAAACAACATTTTCAACTTTCAGCTTTCAGCTTTCAACTTATTCGTTCTCCGCATCCCAATTTTCACCTGCACACCTTTATGATCGATTTAGCTCAATCTGAAAAAGAATTGCTGAATAAGATGAAACCGAAAACCCGCTACAATATAAAAATTGCGCAAAAATACGGCGTGGTCGTCAGAGACGAAACGAATAATCCTGAAGCGTTTGAACACTACATCAATCTTTCAAAAGAAACGTGGACCCGCCAGAAATTCCATGGCCACGGCGAGCGATACCACCGCCTCATGTGGGAAACGCTGCAGCCCCCTGGCATAGCCCACTTACTCGTGGCGTACTACAATCCAAAATCCCACCAATCCGATTTCAAACATCCAACTTCTCCAGTCAAACTTCTAACTTCAAACTTCAAACTTCCGCTCGTCGCTTGGATTCTCTTCCTCTATAAAGATGTGCTCTATTATCCCTACGGCGCTTCGTCAAACAAGCATAAAAACGTCATGGCATCGACGCTTATGATGTGGGAAGCGAT
>DATEBW010000111.1:0-5022 GCA_035287165.1 Patescibacteria group bacterium
CATCGCCCGGACCAACCGTCCGGCACTGGTCATTTCCCATAATAAAACGCTTGCCGGACAGCTTTTCCAGGAATTCAGGGATTTCTTTCCGCACAACGCCGTTTCGTACTTTGTATCGTATTACGACTATTACCAGCCGGAAGCATATATTCCGCAGACAGACACCTATATTGAAAAAGAAACGGATATAAATGAGGAAATCGACAAGCTGCGCCTCGCCGCGACGATGAATATCCTGACACGGCGTGATGTCATCGTCGTCGCGTCTGTTTCATGTATTTATAATATCGGTTCCCCGCGGGAATACGGAAAATTTGTTTTGGAGCTGGCGGAGGGCATGAAGGTGCAGCGCAAACAAATTATCGAGCGGCTGGTGGATTTGCAATATAACCGCGCCTCCTACGATTTTCCGCGCGGATCGTTCCGCGTCCGCGGCGATTCGATAGACGTCTATCTTGCCTATGAAGATAAAGCCTTAAGGATTTTATTGAAGGATGATGCAATTCAATCGCTTGAGTTCATGCATCCTGTCTCTGCCGAACGTACAGCGCTTGCCCGCCCGAATCCGCCAGCTGGCGGAGAAGGTGGGAATAACGAAGAGCGAATAACGAATTACACGATTTATCCGGCAAAGCACTACATGACCGATCCGAGGCAGCAGGAAAATGTATTTACACAGATTAGAATGGATTTAGACGCACAGGTTGCAAAATTTAAAAAAGAAAACAAACTCCTTGAAGCGCACCGCATTGGCCAACGGGTGAAATATGACCTTGAGATGTTGCGTGAACTCGGTTACGTCAACGGCATAGAGAATTATTCGCGGTATTTTGACGGCAGAAATCCCGGAGACCCTCCGTACACGCTTATTGACTATTTTTATGAAGCATACGGTAAAGAGTGGCTGCTGATTATTGACGAATCGCACATGACGATTCCGCAGTTAAACGGCATGTACAACGGGGATCGGGCGCGCAAGCAAACGCTTATTGATTTCGGTTTTCGGCTGCCGGCCGCGCTTGACAACCGTCCGATGAAGTTTGATGAATTTCTTGCCCGCATGCCGCAAACCATGTATGTTTCAGCAACACCGGCACCATGGGAGGTAAAGCGAAGCCGGCAAACGGTCGAGCAGCTCGTGCGGCCGACCGGACTGGTCGATCCTGCCATCGACATACGGCCTTCGAAAGGGCAAATTCTCGATCTGGCAAAAGAAATCGGCGAACGGGTAAAACGCCGCGAGCGCGTGCTGGTAACCACACTCACGAAACGCACCGCCGAAGAACTCGCCCGGTATCTCAATGCCTCTTATACTTCGCTGAAAGTAGCGCATCTCCACAGCGATATTGAAACGCTCGACCGCCAGGATATTCTCGAGGACCTGCGCCGTGGCAAATATGATGTCCTCGTCGGCATCAACCTGCTACGCGAGGGACTCGATTTGCCTGAAGTGTCACTGGTCGCCATTCTTGATGCGGATAAAGAGGGATTTCTGCGCAGCAAGACGTCGCTCGTCCAGACGATGGGAAGAGCGGCGCGACACGTGCAAGGGTCTGTAATCATGTACGCAGACCGGGTAACAAACGCCATGCGCGAGGCAATGGAGGAAGTAAAGCGCCGCCGAAAAATCCAGCTTGCGTATAACGAAAAGCACGGCATCACCCCGGTATCCATAGAAAAACCGATACGGGAAAAACTGATACAAAGAGACCCGAATGACCATAAAAAATTAAGCAGGGAGGAACGGAAGAAATTAATTGTCCGCGATACGGCAATTAATCCTGACGCACTTACCCCGAAGGAACTGAAAAACTATAAGAAAACCCTCCGGAGCGCCATGCGCGATGCCGCGCGCGACCTCGACTTTGAAACAGCCGCAGAATTGCGGGACCGGCTTGAAAAAATC
This sequence comes from Patescibacteria group bacterium, assembly GCA_035287165.1. Classification (GTDB taxonomy): domain Bacteria; phylum Patescibacteriota; class Microgenomatia; family 2-01-FULL-40-14; genus DATEBW01. Next base: position 1,907 of record DATEBW010000111.1, read on the forward strand.
GGGTGATTAATTATTAAAAAGAAGGGTTTTTGCCGCAATCCTTTTCTGCGTTGATGCACTCTGTTACGAGCGTTTGAAGTCCCGCCGGATCCCATGCATTGAAGAAATCCTGATGCGCCGTATAGTAGGGGCCTGATGCGAGGGTGATCTCGCCAATCGGGTCTGTACCAATTGGATAGCGGAAAAATGACTCGAGTCGGGGAAGTACAACCGGATGCGATGCCGGACACCGGTTATTTTCCGGGTACGCCATATGTGAACGGTGGTCCGGACTATCGAGGTTCACGCCATCCCAGCAGTTGGGGAAACGCAGGGACATTGCCATAATGCCCGAACTGCATTGCGCCGGAGGATAGGGGAGATCTGTGCCCGACCCCGGTCCGCATTTAAAGATAATATCCGTACCGAGTTGCGGATTTTCCTCGGGAGAAGCGGCGTGTGCATTGCCGATGATCATCTTCAGGCCATCAGGGAACGGCTGTACTATAGTACCCTTCGGCGCGCCCTTCCGCCGATAATAGAACAGTGCATGTTTTGTCGTCCCGGTGGGAAGCACAACCACGCCGTCTTCATACAGTGCGGGCACCCAGTATGCTGAAAAGTCAGAAGGGATCGCGCAGGTAGTTCCTCCCGCCCGAAGCGATTCCGGCGTCGAAAACGCATCCGTCGTAGTAGCACCTACGAAATCATGAAGATGGGATAAGCCCGGTATTCCCGGAAACACTATGGGGTCGTCGTTAAGAGAATGTGAATAATTACAGGAAACGATCCACCCGGGAGATGCAGCCCGTGCCGAAGAAGGAATCAGAGCGACTGCAAGAGCTACGATAATGAAAGTAGTTACGAAATAAAGGATCCTATTCATACGAATACTATTGCTGTGTGCTTTTCATAATAAGAGCTTTTCGGTCTCTTGTCAAGTACTTGTTCAAACTTCTAGACAGATCACTTCTGCAATAACACCGTCGTGGATGCGAATTCGACACGCGACCTCGACTTCGAAACGGCAGGCTGTCTACGCGACAGAATGGAAGTGGTGCAAAAAATACTACTTGACCACCAGTTATGCCATATAAAAACGCTCAATGAGAAAGTACGAATTTGACTCCGTGCATCATACCGATTCACTTTGGTATAGTAATAGTATAGGATACTGCTGCCCCGCTAAATCACACTACGAGTAGTCCAAGGAATCTCCTCAATAGTGAATCGTCAGGTGACACTTCTTCTATTTCTTCAAGAAAAGAATGAGTCTCCTGTACGTCAGATATTTGCATCAACGCATCAAGCATTCCCTTTTTTCCCTGTACAGACAACCCTCCCTCTATACCTATGGTAGTGCTGCAATTCGTGATGCTGTCTTCAATCCTAACTCAAGAAACTCTCTTCGCGGTAGTTTTCTTTCCATAGAGATATACGGTATAATGGATAGTTCAATTTACGCTAATTTATATAACAATTCTACCATGCAAGATAAACTCATCGTCAGAGGTGCCAGAAATCACAACTTAAAAAATATTTCGGTTGAACTTCCGAAGAATAAGCTCGTCGTTTTTACCGGCGTGTCCGGCAGCGGAAAATCGACGCTCGCGTTCGACACGATTTATGCCGAAGGACAGCGGCGCTATGTGGAATCGCTCTCCGCGTACGCACGCCAGTTTCTCGGCATCATGGCAAAACCCGACGTCGACAGCATAGAAGGATTGTCTCCGGCCATTTCTATCGACCAGAAATCAAGGTCGCATAACCCGCGCTCAACCGTCGGCACCGTTACCGAAATTTACGACTATTTGCGTCTGCTTTTTGCCCGTATCGGTCATCCACATTGTGCCTCCTGCGGCAGCGAGATCGCGCCGATGGATAAGGACCAGATTATCACGCAGGCAGTCTCCTCCATTCAACAAACCATTCATGGCTCAAAACCTGCATGGTTTCTTGTCCTTGCCCCGCTCGTACGGGACCGAAAAGGAGAATTCAGCGCTTTATTATCGAATATACGGTCAAAAGGATTTACTCACGCCCGGATTGACGGCCGCGTATTTTCTCTGGACGAGGATATCCTGCTCATTAAAACCAACCGGCATAGCATCGAAGCCGTCATCGACCGTATTACCGTAACAAAACCATTGCTCAAAGACGAGGTTAGCCTTGCAAATCTGCGGTCACGGCTCCGAGAATCAGTGGAACAGGCGCTCGATATTGCGGACGGGCTCGTCATTTTATCAAACGTGCAGGACAAGTCGTTTTCATTTCCGGAAAAACCTCTTAACATGGCTGATCATCTGTTCTCCGAACGGCTCGCTTGTCCGAACTGTAATATCGCCGTTCCCGAAATCGAGCCGCGCCTTTTTTCATTCAATTCTCCCCACGGCGCATGCGAGTCGTGCAAAGGACTCGGCACCACCTTAAAAGTAAATCCTTCGCTTGTTCTGAATGACCGGCTTTCTATCAAAGAAGGAGGGATCCTGCCGTTTGCCAACCAGGTTGAAAATGATACGTGGTACGGGCGCCTTTTGCTGACGGTTGCGGGAGAACACCGCATCGATTCCACCGTTCCCATGGCTGAATTAACACAAGAACAAAAAAACATACTGCTTTCCGGTACGGGAAGCCGGGAATACACCGTGGAAGGAACGAACCGGTTCGGCCGCATGACGTCGATCACCGAGCGTTTTCCCGGCATCATGGCAGAGCTCGAACGGCGCTACGGTGAGACGTCTTCTGAATTTGTCCGCTATGAAATTGAAAAATACATGCACACCGAGGTGTGTAAAACGTGCAACGGCGGGCGTCTGAAAAAAGAAGCAACGACCGTAACGATACAGGGAAAATCAATTCTTGCTATCAATAGCCAGCCGGTCGACGAGGCAGCCGCATTTATCCGCTCGCTCGCCGCTGACGGCCATCTGACCAACCGTGAACAGATTATTGCCCGGCCGATTCTCAAAGAAGTCACGAAACGGCTGGAATTTTTGCGGGCAGTAGGACTCAATTATCTTACGCTCGGGCGCGATGCTACCACGCTTGCCGGCGGCGAAGCGCAGCGCATCCGGCTCGCCTCACAGATCGGCAGCGGGCTTTCCGGCGTTTTGTACGTTTTGGACGAACCGTCTATC
>DATEBW010000112.1:0-6402 GCA_035287165.1 Patescibacteria group bacterium
AGTGACTAACGAAATTAGACGTTTGAAGTTAGAAAGTGGAAGTGAAATTGGATATTTGAAAGAAGGAATGACTCTATTTCTTTCGATACATCAAATTTCAAACTTCGTTGTCGAACTTCTAATTTCCAACTTCTAATTTCGCATTTGATACTATCATTCAAATGCGTGGATGTTGACGCCCTCGCCAAATTTAATTTCAGGATACTTTTTCAGAATCCCGTGAATCTGCTTTTTCAGAATATTGTAGTCTTCCGAAGTTTTTGCCTCGAATTTTATCGTGATATACGGGCCGTTTTGCGAAGCGCGGATAACGGCCATGGTTTCCCTGGTATCCATGCGGACTCCGTCTATCGTTAGATACGCCGCATCAGGGTAGAGCGACTTCAAATCATTGGCGATCTGGTTATCGACCAGCTTAAATTTTATGGCGTCCGCAAGCCCGAGCTTAATCTCCGGGCTGGATATATACTGTGGCAATTCGGCGACCGCCTGTTCGAGTGACTGGTTTTTTGCCGTCAGATAAGAGAGAAGCCGGAGCGTTGCGATAGCCCCGTCGTCATGCCCGTAAAAATTGTCCATAAAGAAGAAATGGCCTGACAGTTCTCCGCCAAACGGGGCCTTCACTTCTTTTACCTTTGCTTTGATGAATGAATGGCCTGTTTTCCAGATCACCGGCTTGCCTCCCAGTGCTTCGATAACTTCAGCGACCTGTTTTGAACAGAGCGTATTGAAAACAATAGGCGCTTTCGGCGTATGTTCGAGTACGTCTTTTGAAAACAACGACACCAGCACATCATTCCATATCAGATTGCCGTTATGGTCGACGATGCCGACGCGGTCCCCGTCCGTGTCATAGGCAAATCCGATATCTGCGTGTTCCTGTTTTACGCGGCCTGCCAGGCGTTCGAGTACGTCTTTTTCAGTCGGGTCCGGCGTCCCGAGAGGAAAATTGCCGTCCGGTGCGGTATTCTGTTCTATAACTTCGCACCCGGCGCGCCGGAGAATATGCGGAAGATACGGTCCGGTACTTCCGTTGCACGAATCGACCACGAGTTTAAATTTCTTAATTTCGTCTTCGGGTACGCGCCGGAACAAATCGTCTTCATAGGCCGGGAATACATCTTCTTCAACGTGTTTACCTTTTATATTTCGCCTCGTAAAATTTCCTGACTCAACCAGATCACGGAACGCGAGAATTTCCTCCGTTTCCATCGTTTCGGAAAACCCTGTTCCGAGTTTCATGCCGTTGTATTCCGCAGGATTGTGGGAGGCGGTTACCATCACCATGCCTTTCGTCCGGAAATAATACTGGGCAAAATAGGAAATCTGGGAAATCGTCATGCCGATGTCATAGACCGTGATGCCGTAATCGAGAAGCGTTTCGACCATAACGCCGTGGATGCGCGGGCTTGAGAGCCGGCAGTCGCGGCCTAACACCATATCATAAATCCTTCGGGAGATGAGATACGTGGCATAGCCGGCGGAAAGCGCCCGGACATTTTCATCGGTCAACTCGGTATCGGCGATACCCCGCAGATCGTAGCCGCGAAATATTCCCGGAGGGACATTAGTTTTCATACGGAAGTGAGCCCGCTTCGACTCGATCGAATCGAGGCGAGCTTAATCATAAATTGCTCAAGATGCTTTGTCAAGGAAAGAGGTGTTTTGCCTGTTTTTACGCGAAAGTCGATAAGCATGAGTTCGTGGTAGAGGTTAGTGAGTTGCTCGGTGGTAAATAGTCGTGCCTGATGTCTCATTTTTCCGGCCTGCCACGGCGCGAGCCGTTTTGTTTCTTCAATATCTGCATGGGATGAAAGGGCAAGCAATAAGCGGAACTGGCGAACGAGCATGGTAAACACGATTTCCGGCACGGTGTTTGCGAGCGTTTCGTTCAATAACGCTAAACAAACTGACGCGGAGCCCGGGCGCAAGGAATCTACCAGTTTAAAGATAATCGACGGCATTTTAAATTCACGCACCTGCACGCTTTTTTGTTTTTTGAGCGATATGATATATTTTCCCACCGGTTTTCCTTCCCAGAGCAAGACATCCGCGTCAAACGAGCCGCGCTTGAGATATGCCGCCAGTTCTGTCCGCTGTTTCGGCGACCGTTGTGAGGACAGGAGGTTTTCTATGACCACGACGCGCTCATTCTCAAAAAGTGAGTGGGATTCGAGGGATTGTACGAGCAGGGTTCGGTCCAGGGATTTTCCTTCGAGCCTGACTACTTCCTTTCCTTGTTGCTGTTCGATGAATTGCTGAAGAGCGTCGCGCGATTGCAGTACGTCATCGCCGTGGAGAATAGTAATCATTTGATTGATTTAAGATTTATGATTTAAGATTTATGATTTTTTCAATCTGTCCCGCGGAGCGGGATCAGGCTTTGCCTGACATTCCGCGATCATCAATCTGCAATGGCTCTTATTCGTATGATTTATAACCGTATAATCTTAAATCCTAAATCCTAAATCATAAATCCCCTCACTCGCTTCCCGGCACGATTAAATCAAACGGCTCTGTTTTTCCGTATGCTTTTGGCCCGTAGTCCGTTACATAAGCTTCAATATTTTCTTTATAGTATGGATGCTTGGCTGACTGAATTTTCCCGATTATATAGTAGGTAATTGCCATAACTGCAGCCTGTGAAAAATTATCCGGTATGGTGATATGCCACCGGTGTTCCGGCAAACCGTAGGAAGTATTTTCAGTATTGAGTGATATCACCAGTTCCTGCGGGCTGCGGATGACAAACTTTGCATGGCGGGCATGTCCGTCGCTGAAAGCACGCAGTCCCAGGTGAGGGCCGAATAATTCGTTTTTCTTTATATCGAGCATAGGACAGATCGCGGAAAACTCGTCAGGAAGAACAAATGAATATGCTGCATAAGAGGTGAACGCTTCAGGAAAAGTGAGCTGCTCGATAAAATCACGAATTTGCCTCGGATCTTCCTTCGTTCCCGCCATGATCATGCCCATATATGTCGACACGTTATAGGTATAGGGTTCAGCGATAGAGTGAAATGTCCGGATGTCATCAGCAACTTTTGCGGCAGACGATTCGGATTTTGTCGTTAAGAGCGTTGTCCTCAAGCCATGTTCTTTGGCAAGCTCTACTTCCCATACAGAATCCTTCTCACCCGATGCCGAAATGACGACCGCATCGCGTATCATTTTTTGTTCAATGACCGGTTTGTACGCAGCTATCAACGGGCGGAAATTGCTTTCGTCGGCAAAAATCGCCGCTTTTCCGGCAAAGAGCAGCAAACCCGTGTTATACGCATTACCCGATCCGACGACAAACGGCAGGGTAAATGCCGAGATATCCAGCTCGGGCGCCGGCTTTTTTTCAAATAACCGAAGCGCCTCGATGACGTTCTTATCTAAAGTAATAAGGTTATTCATTTAGGATTTATGATTTATGATTGCAGATTTATCTTGCGGAGCCAGATCCCGCTCCGCGGGATGATTTTTGAAAATTTGAAAATTGAAACTTGAAAATTTGTAACTTAGACCCTGCTTGAAAAGTATTCTGATGAAAAAATAATTCGTCATGCTGAACTTGTTTCAGCATCTCAGGCAAAGCGTATTTGTATACCGCTGTACTCAAGACCCTGAAACGAGTTCAGGGTGACGGACTTTTCAAGCAGGGTCTTATAACATTGAGTTTGAAAATTTGAAATTTGGAACTTGAAAATTTACAAGTATGTTTTTAATACCGTCGTGCCTTCTTCCCCGGCGGTCAGCGTGAATTGCTCAACGGCGGCAGGGATAAACAGCGAGTGTCCGGTGCCGACTGCTATTTTCGTCGTTTGGCCTTTATACGCCATCGACCCGCTCAAGACAAAATAGTGATGGAATGTCGTCCCGCCCGTTTGCGCCCTGTCCGGCGGCAGATCATGGCGAAAACTGATTTTTGACGTGCGGTAATAATCCGTATCAAACAAAAGCCATGCCTGCGAATTCTGTGTTTGCCCCAGTGCTTTCGGCGGATGGATGAGCCGGTCGGGATTGTTAAAGGCAGGATTCGTGTCAATATATTTAAAATAATCGGCGATCTGGAGCGGCCGTACTGATCCATCGTCGAGTATTTTTCCTTTATCAAACGAGCGAATCGTCGACATGACATCCGGCACGTCGACCTGCACTTCATACAGTATGTTCCCCTGCGGCAGCACCGCGTCGTCTTCTTCCCAAGAATGGTGTATGCCGCCCTGGTCAAGATCGACGACCGAACCTTCAGGAATCGGCACCGTATTCACGAACGTGTAAATGCCGCTGTTGGCGATTTCCTCCTGTGCGGTTCGTCGCGCCTCGTCCAACGGTATTTGTTTTGCGTGCAGCCGCTCTGATAGTTTATTCATAAATTCTTCCAGGCGCCTGCATTCGTCTTCATATTCCACCAGATCTATGCCGCGCGCCAATCCAAGCGTCGCTTTTCCGGACTGGATGTAATACCAGGACTCCGGTTTGGGAATCCAATGTGACGGTGTGCCGGGCTTTACATGCAGCTGGAATGAATTGCCTTTTCCCTGGGTAAATTTTATGAGCGTTTTGAGCGAGCCGTGAAATTTCTGCACGCCTTCCGTACCCAGTACTCCTTCGGGGTCCGCGCCGATCAGCTGTGAAATCGAAAGCGAATTTTCCGGAACTCCCTGCAATTCCGGCGCAAATGAGGGATCTGCGGTAGTTTCGGCCAGGGAAAGAAAGCTGTTTGAAGAAAGTTCATAGGACTGCCCGATCTTCATCCGGGCGACCGGCGTGTCTTTCCATCCTTTTATTCCGGCAATGTAAGAACCGCCCCACGTGGATTGTTCGATGAGTTTCGGAATAATGAGATAAGCCCGCCGGGGATTCATGAGGTAATGATACTACAACATTTCGTACGTTACAATATATGCTACGAATTACGAATCTTTACAAATCCTCCGATTCGGAGGACGAATATACTCGTTTTCGACGTGAGAAATGAGAAGTTGGAAATGCGATAAAGAAATGAGAAGTTTGATAATTTGATTTTCTTATATCTCAATTTGTCTCATTTCAAACTTCATGTTCCCCTTTCAAATTTCTCATATCACATCTCTAAAGATTTTGCTCATTGCTTTTTTGTTCCTTTGATTCCTGTTTTATATTCCTTAAAATACTTCTCGACCAGGTGGTGGTCGAGGCGCCACTGGTGTGCTTTATGGGGACGAAGCGAACCGGAGAAATTTTTGGGTATATGGAGCAGTTCATGGATTAAAACCCTTTTTCTGTCATCATGGGAAAGGCGGTCATACTTTTCAGACAATACCTCAAGCACGTAGTGCGCCGGCAAATTGAGCGCCTGCTGCCAGATTTTCGGAAAGCTCCAAATCCGAGCCCGCGCCCGTGATGAAGAGCCATAGGAGCGAAACGCGACGACCCGCGTTAAATCCACATGAGGCATCGCTATCCTTGAGAGGATATCTTTCAGATCATTTTTCACGTCGGCGGCGTGTTCCCAGTTCATGAAGGAGATTATAGCAGAAAAGAGAGAGTACTATGCAGTGATAGTTGGAAACCTGATTATTCGGTAGGAGGAGTCAGCATTGAGGTTAATGTATCCTCAAGAGTGGAATGGAGCGATGCCAATACCGGCAATCTGTTTTGATCTATATATGTTTGGAGCAATTGTTCGGCGTGGTCATATATTTGCCGGAAAAGTTCCTCCTGCTGATCAAACGACAAAAGCTTTCGGCTAAATCTTTCCTCTAACCTGTCTAATAGTTCCCCACGCTTCTGAATGACATTTCTCATATCCTCAACGCTGAGAGAAACGTAATCCCGTAATAAGATATCAGGAACAGGATGCTTATCTGAATACCATCCACTTTCACTACACCATTCGCCGGTAGACGTGACTGCAATATATCGTGGATACGGTTCATCCGAACGCAGAATGTCTATTTCATCCTTTTGAATTGTGAATGGAAAAACGCGGGGGTTACCTTGAGGAAAATGGTATTCGCGTAGTATCAAATTACGTACCCGCAAAATCTGGCTGGTCCATTCAGCAACCTCTCGTTCGTAATCCTTGCCGATTTGATTGTCCTGTTCGACTACATTCATGATCATAGTATATCGCAGGATGTCCATTTGGTGCAAATGAACTCATCCAAAGCATGCGATATTTTGCATCGCATATCGCCTCGTTTGAAAAGCCCTGGCGCAGAATGGATTTTCCTATTATAATTATTTGTATACGCTGTACTAGTAACTACATAAACTATGGCTTCAGAGCAATTTATTCCGCCGCAGGAAAATATCAGAGAAGGCAGGCTGAAAACAGGAACCTTCTATACACAGGAGGTATACCAGAATAAGCTGCTTGACGGTATAACTGCTGTTGCCGGAAGGTGGGGGCAACCTATTATAAAATCA
>DATEBW010000113.1:0-2768 GCA_035287165.1 Patescibacteria group bacterium
GCGCATAATCCAGTCAGAAAGACGAGCCACATCGCTAATTTCACGATCTGAGGAAACATTGTTTAGCATATCCTCCAGTACGGTTGCGAGACGAATGGCGTCTGTCGGGAACGCCCGGCCGCGGGGAAAAATGCTTGCAACCCGGTCAAAATGACCCTCTTGCGTGGCGGTTTGCCATCGAGTATCCAAAACATCCAGCGTTCGCGTGACATACGCCGCGTCTTTACCTCTTGCCTGATCGTCTAACCACGTACGGGCAGTTTCAAGTTTGGTTCGAAATTCTCGAGGATTTAATCGTTCTGCCGTTTCATAGGGAATATAGGGGACTTCCGATGTCATCGGCTGGAGTCGCTCGCGGCGAGGTCGAACGCCGGTGAATGCTTCAGCCATTTTCTGTTGCATAGTTTAACATAACCTATAGTTTTTTTCAACCGGTGACTTGTGGTTAATTAGACCTATCGGTAACAACAATAAATTTTCCCTCAATGCCAGTCTTTTTAGACAATAACCCATCAAGTCTGTTAATTTTTATCGAAGGTGTTTCGCTTTCAAGTCGAAACAAAATTATACCGCAATGAGGGATCTTACTGTGGTATACCAAATCTCCAAAATCTTTATCTCCAGTAATAATAATTCGTTGTTCCCGAAGAGCAATACGTAATACCTCTTTATCAGTAATAGATGGGCTTTTCAGCGAAACAGATACAACGTCAAAACCCTTTCTATAGAGAAAATGATAAACGTCTAAATGAACGTTCTCATCAACAATAAACTTCATTTATGATGTAATGCCCGGGAAGCGCCGCTTGCTTTCAACAAGTGATCGGGCATACCATACAGCTGCCCGCAAGTCTGCTTTTCTCAAACGTGGATAGCCTTTGAGAATTTCATCTTCACTCATGCCTTGGGCAAGCATTTTCAACAACAACTCCACCGGTATGCGGGTGCCGGTAATGACCGGTTTACCAACCATGATTTTTGGGTTAATGGTGATTCGCTTTTGGTAGTTCATCGTACTTATAGTCTACCGCCTCACGACTCTCTTGTCAACGAAAATTGAGCTAAAAGCGCGCGAATTTCCTCTTTTTTTTCTTCTGTTGCCTCTACGATTACCACCCCTTGTTTGCCGTCTTTTCCAACCGGCGGCTGGCCATAACAAACAACCGAAGAGAGGGGAGCGCGATAGAGACACACAAGCGTCGCCAGATCGTCTTCGCCGTCCACGATAATGGTGGTCTTTAGCTTGTCCGTGAGCGCGTCGTCAATCGAGCGGAAAACCGCTTGAAATAATGCACGGGAAATCGCGCCTGCGGGATTGCGCACACGAACAAACTGATAGCGTGACGGGGTGATACCTAATTCTTCAGGCGCTTCATATTTCTTCTCTCGCCGAACATGCAGATCGATAACGGCTATATCCGGATATGTCCGCTCATCGATAAGCCGCTTGGTAGTAACGTCACCGACGGAAAAGATAAGTCGTTTTTCGCTGTTCGCTTTTCGTAATTCGTTATTCGTTATTCGCCATTCGCTATTCGCAATAAATTTACCCAGCGGATTCTGTAATGTTTTTCTCAATGATTCCGGAAGCAGTAAATGATCATCCGGTAATTTGTATATCCGTCCCTCGCGCGACACAGCGCCTTGACGGATACGGGTAGAGGAAAGATGCGCGCCGTCATCAGAATATACTGTTCTGCACCGCACAACGGGCAGCCGCCGCTCTATCTCCCGCATGACATCTTCGCGGACAAGAGGGCCAACAACGAGCGCCTCAATAGCTTGGTTGGTTTTGAGAGGTCCGTACGGATCGGTTAAACGGACAATCGACATGCGGCCTTCCACGTGCCGGGAAGCAAGGAATGATTTGAGATCTTTCTTCCGTTGCTCATGAGGAAGAATCAGCGGAGAGAGCAGTTTTGTCCGAATCATCACATCATCGGTGACAACGATAATCACCCGCTTTCCGAGAGAAAATGCGGTTTTGAGCAATTCCTTGTGCCCTTCGTGCAGGCGGTCAAAAGTGCCGCCAACGGCGACTAAACCGTATTGCTGATTGATGATTGTTGATTGCTGATTATTGAACGCCATGCCTTGCATTATACCCCAAATCCTGCTACCCTTAATGCTATACGAATAATGCGAATTCGCATGCGAATGATGCGAATTATTTCCAAAACAGACTATTAATTATGGTAGTTTTATTATTCGTGGCATTCGTATGAATTCGTAGATTAGTATCGCATTTTCCATGGATCAGCATCCTGTCCCCCGGAACATAACCGGTTTTAAATTTCAACTCATCGGGAGCATGACACTCAAGCAGTTCTCCTACCTGCTCGTCGGGTTGTTTTTTGCCTTCATGTTCTACAATTCGCCTATATCAATCTTCCGTTTCCCCATGACCCTTCTTGCCGCAGCAGCGGGCGGCGCGTTCGCTTTTCTCCCTATCCAGGAACGACCGCTCGAAGTGTGGCTTATGAATTTTGTCCGCAGCGTATACCAGCCTACACAATTCGTGTGGAAAAAATCACCGCAGATCCCTGATTTTTTCCTCGTCAAAACCGTATCGCAGAAACAGATTAAAAAAGATTCATCGCGCGTCGAAGAACAACGCATGGACGCCCGACAAAAACTTGATCGCTATCTGCAAACGACCACGCCGCATGAAGATGAGCTTCTTGACCAGTCTGAAGCTGAAAAACTTAAAAGCGTCTCTGACATGTTCGGCCCGTCGGTTTCCCCATCATCGCAAATCGCCGGCGCGA
>DATEBW010000114.1:0-4066 GCA_035287165.1 Patescibacteria group bacterium
TCAGCGATAACGTTAGAGCGCTCAATTTACCAGACGAATACGAATTCGTGTTTCAATAATGCTCGGCCTAGTCGGGCAAATAATTTTAATCCCTCGACCTCGCGTCAGGAGTCGCTTCGCTCGGTACATGCTTTTTCGTAAATCTCGACAAAAAGGGGACGAATATAACCGAAGAAACGAAGGGAATTCCAGTAGATTATTCGAGTTTGACGCTATTTTTCTTTTCCTCAAAGGTAATGGAAAACCGTTTAAAAAATTCCTCTCTGCCTAAAAGATTGAAGGATACTAAATATTCTCTAGAGAAGACAATGGGGCAAAGAAACTCTTTACCGGCAACGCGTATCGGTAATGTATGAATATAACCAACAATTCTTCCTCCAACACCTCCCAACATGGTTCGCTCTCCTTTCTCAATTTCGATCCCCAGTGTCTCTGCTACTTCTTCTCCAAAGATAGAGATAGTCGCACCTGAGTCAACGAGCGCTTGAGAACGAACCCTTTTCCCACCGATTATAAACACCAGAGGAATAACAGGAAAATAGTCAGAACCATTGGAATAGTAGGGAAAGTTGACTAACGACGCATCGTTCTTACGCATAATACGTAGGGACCTTCATCCTTGCGAGGTACTTTAAAGGCTGCCGGAATTTTCTCATCAACCGTCTTGTCTTTAACAGATCGGGTTACGAGCGGTGCAATTTCCTTAAGCGTCTCCCCCACGGCAATAATCCGGTTTTTCGCGGTATCAACCGCCACCCATTTTCCGGCAAATTGTCCCATTCTGTTTACCGAAACATTTACCTTTTTCATAGTAAAAACATTGTACCATTTGCTGCCGAAAAAGGCAAAAATTATAACTTTGAAGTATACTGTTCCGACTCGATGGTCGTTTACTTAGTAAAAATCAATGAAGAATTTTAACTGATAAAGAAGTTCTTACATGACACATAAAGACCATGTCGAACTCGTCAGAGACGGCGTTTTAACATCAGGCGGCGTGTGGGCGGATCTCGGATCCGGAACAGGAGCATTTACGCTTGCCCTGCGGGATGTGGCGGGAGCGGACGTGACCATTTACTCGATTGATAAAGACGAAACAGCTCTTGAATATCAGAAAAAAGCATTTGACCAACAATTTCCCGGCACAAATATCACATTCATTACCGCTGATTTTACTAAGCCGCTTAAGATCCCGCCGCTTAATGGCATCATCATGGCAAATTCTCTCCACTTCGTGCAGGATAAAGCGCCGTTATTAAAACGCGTACGTGACTATTTGAAAGAAGATGGACGATTCATCGTGGTGGAGTATAACACCGATACGGGTAATTGGTGGGTTCCCTATCCGCTCTCCTTCCAGACATTTCAAGAGCTTGCCGTACAATCAGGTTTTACAAAACCGCAACTTCTCAAAACTGTCCCCTCGCATTTTCTCAAAGAGATATATGCGGCTGTTACTCTCCGCAATTCGGCCAGGCGCCGGTGCCGTCATGCGAAATCTTCCACGCCGCAGTTTTAATCGCTTCTTCAGCGTTAAAACGAAGGTCAGCATTTGTATCAAGTCCCATGCGATTTCGCGCCGAAGTCCACGCGCCGGCAGAGAACTGAAACATGCCGGCATAGTCGTACTTTACATTGTAAGAGGTTGCGTTGTATCCCGATTCGCACGCAGCAATCGAACGAAGTAGCGCACTATCAACATCGTACTCATTCGCATACTGTTCAAACCATATATCGAGCTGTTCATCGGTATTGTTGGTAACGTCCGTCGGTGAAACTGGTGTTCCGCCAGCTGTCGGAGTCGGCGTCGCAGATGGTATAGACGTAGGAGTGGCAGATGGCGTTGACGTCGGTACAGCAGTAGCCGTCATGCCCGGCTTTGCTGACGGTGTCGCAGCTGCCGAATCAGTTGCTTCCTGTTCAGGTTCATCCGGCGTTGGGGATGTCAGATCTGCTGTCGGCGCCGGCTCTTCGGTGACAACAGGCGTCTCTTCTTCCAACGGGAGAAATTGATCGGCATGCAACTGGTGGTACCGTACTGAAAGTACCGTTGAAACAAGTACTCCGAGTGAAACGACGAGTCCGATAAGCGGCATATGGCGCTAGTATACATGAGAAGTGCAAATTCGGTTTATGCAGTAAAAATCATCATCGAAAAGTGCCGAATGGAAGGCGCCGTCATGAGAATAACGATAAATAATTCAAATCTTTCGAATGATTGACAAACGAACGCGCCGTCGTTATCATGAATTTATCGTGAAAAAACTCAAGACTTTCTGGTACGTCTTTACCAATACATTCGCCAATCCTGCATATTATGCACACATTCTGAAAGCACGGCTGTCTTTTTCACTCAAATTTTATTACGCCTACTTTTTCTTTTTTGCCGTTGCATCCACCGCGGTCATCACCATACGGTATCTGATACCGCTCTCGGATTTCATGCGGACGTTGCCCGGACACCTCTTGTCAGCTTATCCTGCCGAACTCGTCATAACAATCAAAAATGGCGAAGCGACCACCAATGTCAATGAACCGTACTTTATACCGGTTTCGACCGTTCAACCGCTCATCGAGGATTTCAAAACGAAAGTACTCGGTGCGTATAGTCCAACTATAAATAATTTGCTCGTTATCGATACGGCGGCGTCTGTTGATGATTTTTATGCTTTAAGCACCTATGCCCTCCTGACCAAGACGACCTTTTCGTACATAAATGACAATAGCGCCATTGAAACACACCGGCTCGCCGATATCGAAGATATGACTATTAACCGGCAGACAGTCGTTAACATTCTCGAACTTTTCAAACCGGTGATGAAATCAGCCGTCCCGATCCTTGCCGTCGGCATTTTCTTAGCCCATACTTTGATCATTCCTACTTTTGGTCTTCTCTATATTGCGCTTGAGGCGATCCTCGTCTTTCTCATTGCAAAACTGGTAAAATTTCCGCTCAAGTACGCGAAAGCCTTTCAAATGACCATGCACATCGTCGTTATTCCGTCAACTGTTTTCGGTATTCTTGCGGCTTTGCGCATCCCGTTGTATTTTCCGTTCCGCGATACCCTTATCATTGCACTGATCAGCTGGTATATCCTTCATACGCTTTACACGCGCGGAAAACTGCCGTCAGTTCGATCCAAATGACCACTTGCCCGATGTGATATGATCACCCTTAAATACTATGGCGACCGACTCTGAACAATCCCGTATATCCAAGAAAGAGCGAAAAGAACTCAAGAAGCAGGAAAAGCTCGAATCGCAACAGAAGAAAACACGCGCCCAACGTTTTAAGCGCATCGTCGGCTGGCTCCTCGGAGCAGCAGCCGTTATTGGCCTCATCGTCTTTTTCAAGTTTGCGTTTACGCCGACCGGCGAAAACAATGATCCTGTTATGACACAGGTAGCTGCGGATGATTGGGTGAAAGGCGCTTCAGAAAGCGCGAATCTGTTGGTCGAGTACGCCGATTTCCAATGTCCGGCATGCGCTGAATACTACCCGATCGTTAAGCGGCTGGGCGAGGAACGAACCGACGTGCGCATTGCCTACCGGCATTTGCCGTTACGCACCATACACGCGAATGCACAACTCGCCGCCCAGGCAGCAGAAGCAGCGGGAATACAAGAAAAGTTCTGGGAAATGCATAATACCTTGTATGAAAATCAGACAGAATGGGCGGAACAAAAGGAGCCGACTGAACAATTTGTATTGTACGCAGAATCTTTAGCTCTTGATACTGACCAGTTCCGCGCAGACTTAACCTCTGACGTAGTGAAACAAAAAGTTGATACTGCCTATGATAGTGCGGTCAGATTCGGCATTGACAGTACGCCGACTTTTTTCCTCAATGGAAAACGTATCCAACCGCGAAATTACGACGGGTTTGTGAAATTGCTGGAAGAAAACAATTAAAAGAGCAAAGGATATAGAAATTTGAAGTTAGAAGATAGAAGATGGAACTTGAAGTTTGAAATGAGATATTTTGAAATTTGATAATATCAAACTTCTCACTTCAATGATTAATGTCCACTTTCTAACATCTAATCTCAAAACGGAATTCGTATA
>DATEBW010000115.1:0-20130 GCA_035287165.1 Patescibacteria group bacterium
CTCATTGGTAAGCGACGGATCATTGCTCCAGAGAAGCGCCGCGAGTCCGGCGACGTGAGGAGCTGCCATAGAGGTGCCGCTTACATTGCCATAGTTCAATGATGAACTTATGGATGACCGGTGATTGGGAAGAGTAGAAAATATACTGTCTCCCGGGGCTGCAACGTCTACCCATGAACCGTAGGAAGACCATGACGTTTTTTGATCATTCTGATTAGTCGCCGCAGTCGCTATACAATTATCATAATAAGCCGGATAGAATCGTGAACTATTCCCGTTGTTTCCGGCCGCACAGACGATGACTGCTCCCTGCTGCCATGCATAATCAATGGCGCGCATAAGGGTAAGGGAAGAATACGCACTCCCGAGACTCAAGTTTATGACTTTCGCGCCGTTATCGATCGCGTACACGATGCCGTCTGCAATCCACGACGTATATCCGGAACCATTGTCGTTGAGTACTTTTACGGACATAAGACTTGCCGATTTTCCGACTCCCGCTATTCCGGTATTATTATCGCTCACTGCTGCAGCGATGCCCGCTACATGGGTTCCGTGACCGTAGAGATCGTCAGGAGATGAACTGTTGGTGAAATTTGCAGAAAGATCCAATCTGTCTGACAGATCTTCATGGTTTCGATCAATACCGGTATCGAGGATGCCTATAGGGATATTTTCAGTACCGCTTGCCAAATCCCACGCATCATATAAATCGATCTTGTTTAAAGCCCATTGTTGAGGGGTAAACGGATCATTCGGCGTATAAACGGCCTGCATTTTTATATTCGGCTCTGCATATTCGACAAAGGGAGAACGGGAAAGTATTCTGATGACTTGTTCCACTGCCCGCTCGGGCACGGTTAACACGGTGGTACGCTCAAGCATCAGTTGTCTCGAGTCTTGTGCTCCCGCTTCTTGAGTTACCTGATCCTTGGCGAAGCGCGAAACCGTTCGGAATTTCACGATGACTTCAGTAGACGAGTATTCCCCGCGAGGAATATGGTCGGCATTGACGGTGAGCTGCTGCGTACTAAAGATACCGATCAGAATGATGATAATGAAGAATGAATGTATCCTTCTGTCGCGCATAGCGCTCCTATCCTACACCTTAAAGAAATATTTGGCAAGCCCCTTGACTTAAGAAATTTGCTCGAGCATAATTAAATCACTATTAACACCCTATATGTCTATTGGTGATATCCATCATTTTTTTATTCCTCATCACACAAATAACCATCGGCCGCGGATACTGCACCCTACGCCGCTATTGATGATTATCACGTTCGTATTCCTGTTGCAGGTAGCATTCCGGCTCATACACCAATCGCGTCCCGACATACTCGGATTCGCGACAAACATCACTATAGATGAACTCTATATCAATACCAATAAGCAGCGGGAACAGAATGGCCAGCCGTCTGTCCATCTGAATCCGACGCTTTCAGCCGCCGCAGCCAAAAAAGCCCAGCATATGTTTTCCAATAATTATTGGGCGCATATGTCGCCTGACGGAACTTCTCCGTGGGAATTTATTCTTGGTGAAGGTTACCAGTATTCTTTTGCCGGCGAGAACCTCGCGCGCGATTTTGATTATAGTAAAGATGTGGTAGATGCGTGGATGGCATCTCCGTCTCATCGGGAGAATCTATTGCGCGGCGAGTACGAGGACATCGGCTTTGCCATTGTCAATGGTACGCTGAACGGACGTGAAACAACCCTTGTCGTGCAGATGTTCGGCACGACAAATCGAAAGGCTACTGCGGCACGCACCACCGTGCCGTCGCCGACCATACCGGTCCGTGCAGCGGCGACCAGCGCTGTAGTGAAGGCAGAAACCTTTGAATCAGTGCAATCCCGCTTAGTGCGCCAGCCGGTTTTTGATCTCGCTATCCTCAACCGCAATATTGCCTTTATGCTCCTGGGGATTTTTGCCAGCGTGCTCGTCGTAGACGGATTTATGATCTGGAAACACCGGACAGTCCGCATAGCAGGCCACAACTTCGCACATTTTATTTTTCTGCTCGCGATCATCGGCGTAGCAGCGCTCGGCGCGAGCGGAGCGATACTGGCGGAACAATCAACACTCAACAATCAACACACAACAAACACCCTGATATCTATTGCTTCATTCATCAAATGAGAAAAAGAAAACATCGGCAGAAATTATTATTTGGCTTGCATGATCAGGATATTGTCCATCATGCTCTGCTCACGGTCATCATTCTGGTCGGATTTGCATCCATGATAACTGCCCAAGGCAATCCGTTTCGGCAATTCATGATAGGGTTAGTGACGGCGATCGGGTATGTCGGTTGGGGCATTTATCATCATTATGCGGACGAGGATCTGCACGCCAGGAATGTGGTAGAATACGTTCTCATTGCGTTGTTAGGAGTATTAATTCTCGGCGGAATATTGCTATAAGATTTCAGATTTATGATTGCAGATTGATGATCGTGGATTATTAATTTTCAGATCGCAGCATTAATTGATTCTTTGACAGTTTGTTCATTTGATTTATGAAAGGTGTTGTATTAGCCGGAGGATTGGGGACACGCTTATACCCCCTCACCTATGCGACCAATAAACACTTATTGCCGGTGTATGACCGGCCGATGGTTTTTTATCCGATCCAGACATTAATAAAAGCCGGGATTACGGAAATAATGGTGGTCGCTTCAGGCCCGCACGCCGGGCATTTTTTACGCGTTTTAAAAAACGGAAAAGAGTTGGGATTAAAACATCTTGAATACGCTTTTCAGGAAAAGCCTAACGGAGGGATTGCCGATGCGCTTTCTCTTGCTGAAGACTTTGCAGATCATGGGTCGATAACGGTTATTCTTGGTGATAATACGACGGACGCTGACATTTCCGGGGAGGTTGAAGGATTCCAGCATGGAGCTATGGTTTTTGTCAAAAAAGTTCCAGACCCGAAACGATTTGGAGTACCGAGATTTGATCCTCAGGACGAGAAGAAAATTATTGAAATCGTCGAGAAACCAAAAAATCCGCCGTCCAATTACGCAGTGACCGGTCTCTATATATATGACAGCCAGGTTTTTGATTATGTACGTCAGTGCGATCCGAATTATATTGGCCGAGGAGAATTGGAAATCACTCAAGTGAATAATTTTTATATTCAGGCAGGGAAACTTCGTTGGGCAGCGTTAGAGGGATTTTGGTCCGATGCCGGGACATTTGAGACATTATTCTCGGCGAATGAATATTGGAGGAACAAAGCAAAATAATAGCTATGCGGCGAGCCACTAGATGGCGCTACTCCGATATAAACTATGACAAGTACCATTACACAAGTTAAAACAGAAGAAGCCAAGAAAGTTACCACTTTTGATCTCTCCGGAGGAGAAAATGGCTTTCTGATAGAACTGTTAAAAGAAGGTGACAAAACGGCGGCATATATGACTGGGGCAAAACCCGGCGCATTCAAAGGCTACCATGAGCATACGGTCCGCGCTTCACGTTATGTGTGTATCAAAGGGACAATGAAGATTATATTATATGTGAACGGGAAAAGAGAAGAGCATGTTCTTACGAGCAATCCGCCGATGCGGTTGTATATTCCTCCTCATGTTCCGACCGGCCTTCAGAATATCGGCGATGATGAAGCATGGCTCATAAATTTTCCCGATCCGTATTATGATCCTTCATTGAAGGACGAGCAAGTTGATTTTACCCAAGAGGAGCTTGATAGTGGGAAGTGGAGGAGTAAAATATGATCACGTGTATTTTCGAAGGCGGGGAAAAAGGGCAAAAGAGACACGTGACGACGGATGCAATTCTAGAGCGGAACGGTAAAATCTTACTCGCAAGGCGCGCAGCGCATCTCATCGAAGGTAATAAATGGGGGCTTCCCGGAGGATTTTTAGATCGGGACGAAAATCTGGAAGAGGGACTTCGTCGCGAGATACTCGAAGAATCCGGATATCGGGTTACAACGGTGACGCTATTTTTGATCAATTCAACCCCCAATCGTCCGAAAGAAGACCGGCAAAACGTTAACCTGACGTTTATCGCGATTCCGGATAAAAAAATACAGGATTTTGATCAAGAAGTGGCACGAGTCGAATGGTTGCCGTTTTCTTTTCTTCCAAAAGAAGAAGAATTTGCCTTTGACCATTTTATGATCGTTAGTCGTTATATTGAGTACCGGAAGAAGAAGTTTGATCTGCCGGTATTAATTTAAAAAAAGCGACTGAAGACCTGTATCCTTTTTGACAAAATAAACGCTAGCGATATTTTTGTCAAAGTCCGAAATACTCACGATATGTTTCTTGGTGTTCCAACATTCCTACAGTGAGAAGCTTTGTGTTTTCAGCAACTCCCAAGTACGAGCGGATAAATTCTATTTCATTTTCACACGGGTAGGGTGTTAAATACACACTTTTTTGAATCTGGAGAAACTTCATTCTTTTCAGCAGAAATCGGATATAGGTTTGTATGGACTCTCTTTTCTTCGGTATATCATACATAACAATTCGCCACTTTCTATCCCAAACGAGCGGCTTTTGAATAGTAAGGGTATCGAGAGCGTATTTGAGAATCTTTCTTTTTCCACGCTCGGTTATCGCAATAAACGTTTGTCCTTCTTTTTCTTCCATTTCTACAATTCGCTGCCGTTCTAGTCTTTTGACCGTTCGCCGGAGATAACCCTGATTAAATTGCTTCCACTCGCTGCTTACGGTTGAGAGGAATGGCCTCTTTCGGTAGGCCTTAGCCATTCCTGGAGCAAGTAAGATACTTGTAAGAAGCACGCCTTTTCCGAGCAAGATAAGCACTTCTTTCACGCTTGCATATCGCTGCGTTAGTTTTTTTTGGCGATATTCGCGTTCAAGAATTCGCGCAAGCTCTTTCATCTGTCCATCAGTCGGTGTTTCTCCAACCGATAGTTCTATTGTTTGGGGACGTTTCATATTTGACCAAATTCCTTAGAACCTGCTTGAAAAGTATTTATTATGGATAATAATTCGTCATGCTGAACTTGTTTCAGCATCTCGAGTGAGACGTATGGTATAGGTACTGCTGTATTCAAGATCCTGATCCCGCCACGGCGGGACAAGGTGACGGACTTTTAAAACAGGCTCTTAGTATTCATACTTTTAGACAGAATAAACGCTAGCGGAAAATTTGTCAAGAAACGAAGGCTAACCCTTCAGGAATTGGCAAAACATTTATTATTCGAGGCCAACAGCCGAGAACTCAAAACGCTGAAAACTTCTCTCCGCCAACTGGCGGATCGAAGAATATATTCCTTTGCTAACTCGTGCACGGTTACATCGACTGTCTGCATAATAGGAGGGGATGGTATATAATCTCCTTATAAAACTACTTGTAACCGGTGGCGTGAAATACTATCCCACTACTATTGGCAAGTATGAAATCTTTTATGCGAGGACTTACGCGAATCATTACTGTTCGATCCGCCAAATCAGGCGGAGAGAACTTCTCACTTCCTCCTCGATGTACATCGGGGAATCGTTCGAAAAATAACTGCGTAAGTCGTGTTATATATGAATATTAGACTTGCACAACTATTGGTTAGTAAGAATATTGACGAAAACAGAGAAAAAATATTCAACACAGTAAGCACATCAGAAAGAAATGATTTTGTTATATTTCCTGAAGGGATGCTTTCAGGTTATTATCCGGAAGAACCAGAATTCCTTCAAAGTCTTGATAAGGAAAAGATCAATATGTCAGTTAAAGAAATAAAAGAAAAAGTAGTGCAAAAAGGAGTAAGTTGTATATTTGGCACCGCTTATTATGACACTAACTGGTATAATTCAGCGGTTTTCATAAATACGAATGGAGATATCAGAGTCTATCACAAAAACAATTTATCAACATTAGATAGAGAATATTTTCACCAAGGATCAATTCTGAACGTCATGGCGGAAGAGAAAGTTATTTTCGGTATACAGATGTGCAGGGAATTAGTTTTCCCCGAACAATGGAAAGTGTTAAAGAAAAAAGGTGCACAAGTAGTTTTTCATATCAATAACGCGATAAAAGAGAAAGATAGAAAATGGCGACATTTACTCTTTACACGAGCGTTTGAAAACCAGTATTTTGTTTGTAGTATTAATAACCCTGCTTCTTCTCAAGCATTGCCGTCATTCGTTATTTCACCAACCGGAGAGGTTCTCTTTGAATCTGAAATGCGGAAGGAACAGATTATACGTATTGAAATTGATATAAAAGAAGTGTTACTTACCTATTTAAAGCAGGAACGTGAGGACTTAGTTACGTTACAATATAACTAAAGATTTATGAAATTACTGGTCACCGGCGGCGCGGGTTTTATCGGGTCGAACTTTGTTCGGTATTGGCTGGAGCATCATCCCGATGATTCTGTTATAAATTTCGATGCGCTGACATACGCGGGTAATTTAGAGAACCTGGTAGATATTGCAAAGAATCCCCGCTACTCTTTTATTAAAGGCGATATTACTGATGCGGGCAGTGTTGAAAAAGCAGTTGAGGGCGTCGACACTGTCGTCCACTTTGCCGCAGAAAGCCATGTTGACCGTTCAATATCAGCGCCTGCTCAATTTATAACGACGAACGTTTTAGGAACGCAGGTTCTCCTCGATGCTGCGATGAAACATGACGGAAAACGATTTCACCACATATCAACTGATGAAGTGTTCGGCGAGCTGCCGCTTGATTCAACGGAAAAATTTAACGAGCATACGCCGTACAATCCAAGCAGTCCTTATGCGGCGAGCAAAGCAGCGTCTGATCATTTGGTCCGCGCCTATAGCAGGACATACGGATTGCCCGTTACGATTTCCAATTGTTCCAATAACTTCGGCCCGTACCATTTTCCGGAAAAGTTTATCCCGCTAGCCATTACTAACATCATTGAACACAAAAAAGTCCCGGTGTACGGAGACGGATTATATGTGCGCGACTGGCTCTATGTCACGGACCATTGCCGGGCGATTGACCTGATTATCCGTAAGGGAAAAATCGGAGAATCGTATTGTATCGGCGGTATGACAAACGGAATAAGTAATATTGACGTGGTCAAAAAAATACTGAAAATTCTGGGAAAAGACGAGTCACTTATCGAATTCGTCAAAGACCGTCCGGGGCATGACCGACGTTATGCCATCGACTGGTCTAAAATTAAACGGGAGCTGGGATGGAAGCCACAAAATGATTTTGACACATGGCTTGAAAAGACCGTTGAGTGGTTTAAGAATAATAAACCATGGTGGCGCCGGGTAAAGTCAGGAGAATATCAGGAATACTATAAGAAGCAGTATGGGACAGATAGGTGAATTTCTATGTCATTCCCGCGAAAGCGGGAATCCCCTATGTACATACAAAAACTATACTATGTGTATATTTTATCGAATAAGAGAAACGGCTCTTTATACCACTCAGCTTTTAAAATCCGAACTATTCGATTTTAAAAGCTTCGGGTATACCGTGTTTATTCGGAAACTAAAGGAAAAGGAGTATATATATCGGGATTACGAATGATCTGATCCGAAGACTGTACGAACATAAGAATAAATTCGTAAAAGGATTTACGAACAAATATAACATAGATAAGCTGATGTATTCCGAGACTGTGGACAATATTAAAGAAGCAATCATGCGTGAAAAGCGTCTTAAAAAGTGGAACAGAGAGTGGAAAATAAAACTCATCGAAGAAGTAAATAAGGAATGGAGAGATTTATCTAGAGATATTATATAGAATATAGATCCCCGCCTACGCGGGGATGACAAATTACGGCGGGATGACAATTAAATATATGAATATTCTTGGTACGGGACTATCCGGCATGGTAGGTTCCCGGATTACTGAACTGTTACAGGAACGACATACGCTTCAGGATATCAGCCTGGATACAGGGATCGATATCCGTGATCGTGATAAGGTACTGGCTGCCGTTAAAAAATCAGATGCTTCATGGGTTTTCCATTTTGCTGCATTGGCAGATGTAGATAAGTGTGAATCAGACTTCAGACTTCAGACTTCAGACTTCAGACAGATTAATTGGGAAGAATATAAGAAACAGTCCGCCTCATTTGCAGTCAATGTACTGGGAACAAAGAATATTGTTGATGCGGCTAAAAAATTTGGCAAGCGATTACTGTATATCTCTACTGATTTTGTGTTCGACGGGATAAAGAAAACATCATATACCGAAGAAGATACGCCGAATCCGGTCAATCAGTACGGCTATACGAAATACTTAGGTGAACAGATAGTGCAGGATTCTTTGCAGGACGGGCTCATTGTACGGATAACGTATCCATATGGGGCACGCCATCCCGTCCGCAAAGATTTTGTACAGCGCATTCAAGAAAGGCTGCAGGCAGGCGCATCAGTCGATGGCGTGACGGATATAATTTTTACCCCGACGTTTATTGATGACATTGCAGATGCCATGGAAATGCTCATCCAAAAAAACGCCGCAGGCATATATCACGTGGTCGGCAGTGAATCATTGTCTCCGTACGACGCGGCAGTAGCAATTGCTGCAAGATTCGGCTATGATAACGGTTTTATACGCAAGTCAACGATGGAGAAATATTATCGTGGTTGCGCTCCAAGACCGCAATATTTGAGGACGTCGAATGAGAAAATACGAGAACTTGGCGTGCAGATGAAAGGTTTTCGGGAAGGACTGGAGAAAATTTCTAATTTCTAATTTCTTAACAAATGCTCAATGCTAAAATGACCAATTTTATTAGTAATTTTAGGTATTTGTTACCCAATATGTTATTAGAAATTAGGTCAATTAGAAATTAATTTATGACTATTACGATTATCGGTCACGGATATGTCGGACTCGTTACCGCAGCAGTATTTGCTGATCTTGGTAATACGGTCTGGGTTATCGGCCGGACGAAAGAAAAAATCAGCAGACTCCAGAAAGGGGACCCGCTTATTTACGAGCCCGGGCTTGAAGAACTATTGAAAAGAAACCTAAAAGCCGGCCGGCTGAAATTCACTTTGAACTATAAAGAGGCTATCCCTTCATCTTCGATCATATTCATATGTGTGGGGACGCCGTCGAAGCAAGACGGCGAGGCAGACCTTTCCAGTGTGTTTTCTGTCGCCGAAAAACTCGGAAAATATATTAAGAAGTATGTCGTCATCGCCTGCAAAAGCACCGTGCCGGTGGGCACTAACCGGAAGATAAAAAATATACTCATTACCAGGGGAAAAGTAGCCCCTTCGATGTTTGACATCGCGTCTTGTCCGGAATTTTTGCGCGAAGGGACCGCCCTGTCTGACACGCTGCATCCGGACCGTGTCGTCATCGGCACCGAGAATAAACGCGCCGCCAACGTACTTACCGAATTTCACAAGCCGATCACCGGAGAGAGGGTGCATACCAATATTGAAACGGCGGAAATGATCAAGTATGCATCGAACTCGCTTCTTGCGACTAAAATTTCCTTTGCAAATATGATCGCATTCCTCGCAGAAAAAGCAGGCGCTGATGCGGAGTTTGTTTTAACCGGCGTGGGCCTTGACCACCGTCTCGGGCGTTCATTTCTGTATCCCGGTGCGGGATACGGGGGGTCATGTCTGCCAAAAGACGTCAAAGCGCTCATCAAAGTCGGGGAACGCTACGGTGAAGAACTGAATCTTCTCAAAGAGGTAGAGTCTATCAACAAGCAGGCGATGCAGCGTTTGGGCGGTAAAATTACCGACTCTTTAAAACAAACTAGGGGTAAAACTGTCGCCATTCTTGGTCTTTCATTTAAACCAGATACTGATGATATTCGTGAGGCTCCATCCCGTACGATTATAAAATCACTGCTTGATTCCGGCAAAGCGATACGCCTTCGGCTGTATGATCCGATTGTCAAAAAACTGGCTGATATGCCGCAGAAATATGTGGTATACTCTGACAATTCATACAGCGCTGTCAAAGGCGCTGATGTATTGGTAATCCTTACCGAGTGGAATGAATTCAGGCAACTGGATTTAGTGAAAGTCAAAAAACTGATGCGGGGGACTACCGTCATTGACGGGAGGAATATTTTTGATCCTGAAAAAGTAAAGAGGCTCGGGTTTACCTATATTGGTGTAGGGCGGAGATAAATTCCCTTGTTCTACTAATTACGAATGCTTACGAATGTTTGCATCCAAAGAACAAAAAGCAGTAATTAGTATATTCGTACCTATTCGTAATTCGTAGCACCATGAAGAAGAAAGCGCTTATTACCGGCATTACGGGTTTTGCAGGCAGTCATCTGGCTGAACTTTTGTTGGATAACGGTTATCTTGTATACGGCACGACACGCCCGAGGAGCAAAACAGAGCATATCGACCATATCAGAGATAAATTACAGCTCTTTGATGCAGATTTGGTCGATTCACACAGTCTTCACACGGTTCTTTATGAGGTGAAGCCCGATTACATTTTCCATCTTGCGGCACAGGCTTTTGTCCCCAGTTCTTGGAGCAGCCCGGCTACGACGATGGAATCAAATGCTATCGGAACTCTTCATCTGTTTGAAGCGGTGCGGAGGGCAAAAATAGACCCGGTTATCCAGATCGCCTGTTCATCGGAAGAATACGGACTCGTCTACAAAAACGAAACGCCTATCACGGAATCAAATGATTTACGCCCTCTTTCGACGTATGCCGTATCAAAGATCGCGATGGATTTTCTCGGCTATCAATACTATAAAAGTTACGGAATGAAAATCATCCGCACCCGCGGCTTCAACCACACCGGTCCGCGGCAGGGCGATGTGTATGTCTGTTCGACGTTCGCCAAACAGGTCGCGCAGATCGAGGCTGAAAAACGGAAGCCTTTTATCAGCGTCGGCAACCTCGAGTCTTTTCGGGATTTTACCGACGTGCGTGATATGGTACGCGCGTACCATCTCTCGGTATTAACGTGTGATCCCGGCGAGGTATACAACATTTGCTCCGAAAAGACCTGGCAGATAAAAAAAGTTCTTACCATGCTCCTGTCAATGAGCAAGAAAAAGATCACCATCACCAAAGACCCGGCGCGCATGCGGCCGTCAGATGTTGAACTATTACTCGGAGATTGCAATAAATTCCGCAAAAAGACCGGTTGGAAAACTGAAATTGCTTTTGAGAAAACTCTTGAAGACTTGTTAAATTATTGGCGTGAACGGATATAACGCGATGCGAAAGACGCGAATTACATGCGAATGAAACGAATTCCATATTTATACATCAAACAGCAAGTCTCTATTTATTCGCGTCATTCGGATGTATTTGTAGATTAGCATCGCTTTATGTCATGGCAAAAAAAACCCGCGTTGTTATCATTCTCCCTACCTACAATGAATCCGAGAATATCGGCCCGCTCATAACAAAACTCCATACCGTTCTCGCTAAGGAAAAAAATTATGACTCATCTATTCTCGTGGTTGACGACCGTTCTCCCGACGGGACTGCCGACCGCGTACGGAACTTGATGAAACAATATCCTGAAATAAATCTGCAGGAAGGAAAAAAAGAAGGACTGGGAGCCGCGTATATCCGAGGCATGCAATACGCGATTGACCATATGCACGCGGATATCCTGTTCGAAATGGATGCCGATTTATCCCACGATCCGGCACTCGTTCCGGCGTTTCTTCGTCAAATTGAACAAGGCTACGATTTTGTCATCGGAAACCGGTATATCAAAGGAGGAGCGATTCCGGAAAATTGGCCTTGGTACAGAAAACTTTTCTCCCGATGCGCAAACATAGTCGTTCGTTTTGGTCTTATGCTGCCTGAGTACCATGAATGGAGCAGCGGCTATCGGGCGATCCGGTCGTCAGTGTTCAGGACCGTAAGCCAGGGACTGAAAAAATACCGCGGATATACGTTTCAAATTGCCTTTATGCATCGTACTATACGGGAAGGATATAAAGTAGGCGAGGTGCCGCTGAAATTCGTCGATAGAAAATGGGGAAAATCGAAAATCATTCCCTATGAATATATACCGAACGTATTTCGCTACGTATTTCTTAATTCAAGCTTTGTGAAGTTTTTTATTACCGGAACGATTGGCTTCGCGGTAGATTTCACGATTGCCTATATGCTCATTAATAGCTTCGATCTTCACAAACCGACGGCAAACGCTCTTAGCGGAGAAGTTGCCATAGCGACCAATTTTACGATAAACAATTTCTGGAGTTTTTCCCATAAGCGGATCCGCGGAGGCTTTCCCGCGTATCTGAAGAAATTTTTGCACTTCAATCTTGTCGCTTCCGGTGCTATCGCGATACAGTGGATCGGCATGTATCTGGCACTTGATATATTCGGGGACCGGCTTATTTCTACGGGAATCGTCAATGTCCAGTCATGGCTTGTGTATAAAATCTTTATTATCATTCTGTTTATCATTCCGTACAGTTATTTCATGTACAATCGTTTTATCTGGCCGCATAGCAAAACACTCATGTCCGATGAAGCAACGTCAAAATGACGCGGGATACTGTTACCATTACTTCATGACGATACTATGGATTCATTTCAAAACCTATACCATTACGTCATGCTGTCCCGCCATAGGCGGGATCAGCATCTCATAAGATCCTGAAATGGATTCGGCAAGCTCACCATCTCTTCGAGCCTGAGTCTCAGAGCCGAAGGCCTGAGTTTACCGAGGGACAAGTTCAGGATGACGTTTGAAACAGGCTCTATATGTCTCGCTTCCGTAAGAAGTTTTCTACAAACAATCTAGTTTCTGCACTCCCGCTTATTTCCATACTTCTCCTCGCCGCCTATCTCCGACTCTGGAAGATACGGGAGTATATGACTTTTTTGGGAGATGAGGGACGGGATATGCTCGTCGTGAAGCGTATGATCGTTGACCATGACCTGACGTTTCTCGGCCCGACGGCATCGGTCGGAGGATTCTTTTTGGGTCCTATTTATTACTACTTCATGACGCCGTTCGTCTGGCTGTTTCATCTCGATCCGGTCGGTCCTGCCGTCATGGTGGCGCTCTTTGGCATCGCGACTGTATACCTATTGTATCGGGTCGGAACAGAATGGTATTCGAAAGAGATAGGGTTTATAGCCGCGGCATTCTATTCTTTGTCACCTTTAGTTATTGCTCACTCCCGGTCATCATGGAATCCCAATATCGTACCGTTTTTTTCATTGCTGTATAGTTATTCACTGTATAAAGCGGTGGGGACGCAGGCGAAACGGTGGTACTTTCTCATCGGCGTGTGCATCGGCGTCGGACTGCAGCTGCATTATCTGTTTACGTTTCTCCTGCCGGTCGGGGCAGTGTATATTCTGCTGTATGATCGCAGTTTTGCACGTTGGCGTAACTATGGGTTCGGGGTTTTAGGGTTTTTAGGAACTTTTGGGCCGTTTCTCGCGTTTGAGATAAAAAACGGTTTTCCGAATTTCACGACGATATTCAGATATATAGCGGCAGGTGACGAAGTTGCCCCGACAGGCAATCCGCTCGGCATACTTGCAGACGTATCGTACCGGTTGTTTGCCCGTCTCGTATTTTTCTCTCCTGCTCCGGAACAGATTACCATAACGTGGTTCAATGAATATTGGTGGTGGCGTTTCGGCATTATTGTAGCGATCGTAGGGTCGTTAGGGTGTTTAGGGTATTTGGGTATTCGGTATCGACGAAAACAGGATGTATTGCTGGTTATATGGCTGGTATTTGGCGTAGGGCTTTTTGCATTTTATCAGCGGGCAATTTATGACTACTATTTTGTCATCATGTTTACGCTGCCGTTTCTGTTGTTTTCAATACTGCTCACGCGGTTGTGGCGGATGAGTCTGTTACGGCCGGTTGTGGTAATGATACTCGCCGGCGTATTATATCTGAATTGGAACGGAAGACCGTTTCGCCATCAGCCCAATCGGCAGGCGGATCAGGTTTCCGACGCAGCGCAGGCAGTGCTTGACGGCGCCGCGGGCAACCCGTTTAATTTCGCTCTGATTACGGGGAGCAATTCTGATCATGCGTATCGGTACTTCATGGAAATACGCGGTAACCCGCCGATCGTTATAGAAAATTTTGACAACGATCCCGAACGAACCACCGTCACGGATCAATTGTTGGTTATCTGTGAGTATCCTGATTGCAAGCCGCTCGGCCATCCTCTGTGGGAAATTGCCGGGTTCGGCCCGGCGGAAAATGCAGGTGAGTGGGAAGTAGGTGTGTTGAAAGTTATGAAGTTAGTTCACGCAGAAATTATAGAAAAATAGTTATGATATACCACTCTGCTTTTAAAATCAGAAATGGTATGCCTCGTAGCTTTTAGTTTCGAGTAAGCTATACGGTCTTTTACTATGCCATCTCGATTTTAAAAGCTCCGTTTTGGTATACCATGATTATTCTGAAACTAAAAGCGAAGGGGTATAGTTGCACTCTACTTTTAGATGAAAACTATTTATCCAACGCTTGATCCAGAGATATTTCCAGATGAATCCGGTATGAACCAACCTGACTATGTTGATATTCCGTTTACTCTACCAATATTAGGATTTAATATTTCACTGCCCGTTTGGTTCTTAGTAATACTCATTATTATCTTTATCGTCTTTATAGGTTTTATCACTATTACAATACGACGTATAAAAAGAAAGCAATCAAGCTGACTGTCAGCAAGTTTCAGGAGATGCTACAATACGAGTTATGAAGTCGTCTCCCTACCTTTCTGTGGTCATCCCGGCTTATAACGAGGAGAGAAATATCAAAGGCGGTGTGCTTGAGGATGTCTACCATTTTCTTAACGCACAGCCATATCAGTATGAGTTGCTGCTCGTTGACGACGGTTCTACCGATGAGACGAATGAGTTGTTGAGACAATTTGTGCATGGAAAGAAGAATCTCCGCGTGTTATCAAGCGAGCATCAGGGAAAAGCAGGTGCCGTAACCAAAGGTGTTTTGCAATCGTCGGGAGATATTATTCTCTTCACTGATTTTGATCAGGCGACGCCCATTCAAGAACTCGATAAACTGCTTCATTACCTCAAATCATACGATGTCGTAATCGGCTCTCGCAAACACCGGCGCAAAGGAGCTCCCCTTTCACGAATCATTATGGCCCGGGGTTTTATTGCGGCGCGCCGGCTTCTTCTCGGTCTGGATATTCAGGATACCCAATGCGGTTTTAAAGCGTTTAAACGTTCTGTTGCGCATAAACTGTTCCGCCAGCTCGACCGCTATCGCGCACATAAGCAGGTGTATGGCTCCTCGGTCACGGCGGCTTTTGATGTTGAACTGCTGTATCTGGCATCGAAGCAAGGATACCGGATTAAAGAAGTACCGGTTGCATGGAATTATGTTGAAACCCGCCGCGTAAGTCCGTTGCGCGATTCATGGGAAGGGTTCATCGGCTTGCTGAAAATCAAGATGAACGAGATGAGCGGGAAGTACGAAACTCGCAATTCGCCCGCCTTGACTCGGCGAGGCAGGTAATTCGAAATTCGCTAATCGTTATTCACCTAATACACCATATGGTCAAAAAGACTGACGTCCAAGCTATTTTTCTTGTATACGTCATTTTGCTCGTTGGCTTATTCTTCTATTCCTTTACCCAAGTTGATTTAAATCTCACCCTGACACGGATTACTTTCTGGTTTGCGGTACAGGATTTT
This sequence comes from Patescibacteria group bacterium, assembly GCA_035287165.1. Lineage (GTDB taxonomy): Bacteria > Patescibacteriota > Microgenomatia > 2-01-FULL-40-14 > DATEBW01. The sequence continues at coordinate 15,608 of DATEBW010000115.1, forward strand.
TTCCAGCATATCGGCTATTTTCAGCGGATGCTGTCTACCGGGTTATATGTTGCGCTGCTTTCCGGAATGTTCATCTTGTATGGCCTATTTCTCCGCCGCGCATATTCGGGGAGTTTGGGAATTTCGGGAGTGTGGGGATTAATAGGCCTGACGGCGGGGATATTGCTCTTTTCATATCCGGCGTTTTCTTATGACTTATTCAATTATCTCTTTGACGCGCGTATCTTCACGTTACACGGAGAAAATCCCTACATGCACAGAGCCCTGGACTACCCGGATGATCCGTGGACACACTTCATGCGCTGGACGCACCGCACCTATCCCTACGGGCCTCTTTGGCTCGTTTTGACCGTGCCGCTTTCCTATTTGGGAATGCAGAAATTCGTGGTGAGCCTCTATTTATTTAAAATGCTTATGGCAGGATCGTACGTCGCCAGCGTTTATTTTATTCATAAAATACTTATGTCATTGAGAAAAATCACGCAAGCGGGAACAAATGAAGCGATTGCAGGCACCGTGCTGTTCGCGCTGAATCCGTTAGTTATTACTGAAAGCCTGGTATCGGCACATAACGATATTGTTATGGTGATGTTTACTCTCGCCTCGCTCTATTTACTGTTTGAAAAAAAGTATTGGGCATCGGTCTTGCTGCTCGCGGCATCGATAGCGATAAAGTTTGCGACGGTCTTTCTCCTGCCGTTGTACTTATGGTGGTATATCCTCAACAGAAATCATAAGGGGGACACACCGGAAAACGTGAATAGATTCCGGTATTTTTCTCTCGTTCTGATGTGCGGCGCAATAATCGCGGCAACCATACGCACCCAATTTCAGCCGTGGTATCTGCTCTATGCCATACCGTTCGCCGTACTTGCCGGCGTGCGTTACTATATCGTCATCCCGATGATTATCCTGTCAGTGGCAGGTTTATTGCAGTACGTGCCGTATCTCTATAGGGGAAACTGGGATGCTCCGGTGCCGGGAATCCTGAATGGTATTATGATAGGAGGAGTGGTGACGAGTATCGTAGCGATGCTAATTTTTAAGATCTATAAGACAAATAGGATAAATAAGACAAATTAACTTTATGCGTAAGACATACTGGATCATTGCGGTATTATTTATAGGCATTTATTTCGCATCCCGACTCGTCAATCTCACTGATTTGCCGATTTTTACCGACGAGGCGATCTATATACGTTGGGCGCAGATCGGCGGCAGGGACGCGGCACACCGGTTTATCTCATTGACCGATGGAAAGCAGCCGCTTTTTGTGTGGTTTACGATGGTGACCCTGCGGCTTTTTTCCGACCCGCTGTTTGCTGGACGCGTCGTTTCCGCGGTGTCCGGCCTGGGAAGCCTGTTCGGAATAGGGCTTCTTACGTGGGAATTTTTTAGAAAAAAGAGGGCTGCGGTTCTCGCGTCGCTCTTATATTTGACCAGCCCGTTTGCGCTGATGTATGACCGTATGGCGCTTATGGACAGCATGGTTGCGATGTTTTCCATCTGGTCGCTCTATTTTGCCGTGCTCTTAGTCAGAACGGTCCGGCTCGACGTGGCGCTCATATTCGGCATGGTGCTCGGCGGCGGGGTGTTGACGAAAACGAGCGGATTTCTGAACATTTATCTACTGCCCGCGACCTTGTTGTTGTTTGACCGAAGCAAGAAAGACGCAAAGGCGCGATTGTTACGATTGCTCGGGCTCATGCTGGTGGCGGTTAGCTTATCCCAACTTATTTATAGTGTACTCCGCCTTTCTCCGTGGTTTCACCTGATTCACCAGAAAGACGGCACGTTTATATTTACTCTTGAGGAATTTCGTGACCAGCCGTTCAGATTTTTCATAGGAAATATGCGCGGCATGATCGACTGGATCGTCCGCTATATGACGCCCCCGATTCTGGTGATGGCAATCGGCAGCCTGTACTGGACCGGCGATAAGTTGCGGAAAAGTACGCTTATCCTGTTTTGGTCACCGTTGCTCTATGCGGCGTTTGCGCTGTACGTAAAGCATTTTTATCCCTATGTGACAAACCGGACCGTAATAAAATACACAAAGCATATCTACCCGGCGTTTGACTGGCTGACTATTTTACTTTCAGTCGGCGGTGCGGTTTTTGCATTAATCCATAGGGAATGGAAAAAAATAGTTCTTGGTATCTGGTTTGTCGTGCCGTTTCTCGGACTCGCCATTTTCGGCAAAGTTTTATATCCGCGCTTTGTCCTGTTTATGGTCATGCCGCTTCTTGTGCTCGCCGCATGGGGAATTGACCGGGTGCTGGCGCAGGTGCGATCACGCTTCATGCAGGCGATCGTGCTCATTGTATTGCTTGCAATGCCGCTCTATGCTGATGTTAAAATTCTCTTCAGCATTGTTACCGCGCCGATCCCCCGGTCTGACGCTGACCAATATATAAACGACTGGCCTTCCGGCTGGGGAATCCGGGAAGTTGTTGACTTCATTCGGCGGGAATCAGCTATCGGTCCGGTTGCCGTCTATACGGACGGAACATTTGGTCTGTTACCGTACGCTATCGAGATATATCTCGTCGACAAGCCGAATATAGAAATCATCGGCATTTGGCCTATTCGGGAAGAAATGACTGACCATATGCGGGACCGCATTGCAGAGAAACCAACTTATATGGTGTTAAACAGGGATCAGGCGCTGCCGAAAAACTGGCTCGCGACGGAAATTGCCGCGTATCAAAAAGGATCGAATCAAAAAGTGTACTTACGGCTCTATCAATTACACGGAGAGAAAAGAATTCCGGAAACTCCCGCCGTTAATTCGCCGATTGAAGAATGAAGAAATACCGTATTCTCTTAATTCTACTTGTGCTTATTCCCGTTATAATCCCGTTGTTGCAACGGGGGTTTATCGCAACCGATGACGGCGACTGGATGATCATACGCTTTTCGGCGTTCCATCAGGAATTTATCCGGGGGCAGATTCCGGTGCGCTGGTTAGGCAGATTAAACCATAGCTATGGCTATCCGGTAGCGACATTCCTGTATCCGGGTTTTATGTATGCCGCAGAAATACCGAAACTGCTCGGATTAGGATATATTGCTTCAGTTAAAGCCATAATCATCGGCAGTATCATCTTTGGCGCCCTGTTTGTATACCGGTGGCTTCGCATCCGGTTTCCTTCATTCCCCTCGTTCGCAGGCGCCGTAGTCTATGCATACCACCCGTATCTTCTCTATGATATCTATATCCGGGGGTCAGTCGGCGAAGTGCTTGCACTGGGAATTCTGCCGTTTGCGTTCTGGACTATTGAAACTAATCGAGTGGCTTTGTACGCCTTTTCCGTTGCAGCGCTTATTCTCTCACATAATACTATGGCGCTGTTGTTTTTTCCGATACTCATTTTATACCAGCTGTCCCGTGGAAAAAGAAACAGGGGAGCAGCCATGAAAGCCACGTTACTCGGCGTGGGAATTGCGGCGTTTTTCTGGATTCCGGCTCTTTCAGAAGTCCGTCATACGGCATTCAGTACAAAAGTATTAAGCGACTGGGAAGGGTATCTTACCGAGAGTTGGGTTGCAATACAGTCAGGCATTGTCGTGCTACTCATCATTTCCGGCAGTCTGATATTCGGCATAGTTCGGATGAGGAGATCATTTCTTCATTACTTACATAAGAATACTTCACTGTTCATATTTCTCGCCACGTTTTGCACCGGGGTGATTCTGGCTTTGCCGATATCGCGGCCATTGTGGAACGTTTTTCCGTTAGGCCGGTTTGTCCAGTTTCCGTTCCGCTTTTTGTCCTATACCGTCGTATCGTTGCCGTATATCACCGGCGCGGTGTATCAGATGACTGAAAAAAGATTCTCAAAAAGATGGGCCGCTGCATTATTACTTCCGTTTATCTTGATCGGCTTTTATTATTTTGCCATTCTCAATATCAAGAAAAAAGACGTGCCGGACGAATTCTATTCGACCAACGAAGCAACGACAACAGTCCAGGATGAATACATGCCGGTGTGGGCGCGGGAAAAACCGCAGAGCCGTGCAGAGAAGCCGATAGTTCGCATCGATGGCGAAACCGTGCAGATTAACACCATCTACTGGCCGGGTTTTCATGTGTTTGTTGACGGCGTGGAACAACAAATCGGTTACCAAAATCCCCAGGGGCTCATGAGAATCAGGACAACTGCGTCGATAGAAAAGGTCAGGGTGATTTTCAGAGAAACGCCCGGGCGGTTGGCCGCAGATACCGTAAGCCTTGTCAGTTTATTAATTATTCTGGGATGGGAGATTAGACGAAAAAGGACAGCATGAGCTTTAAACTTCCGAACGGCATACGGGGTATTGTCCGGAGCAATGCAATCGGCCTATTAGTGGTGCTCATTTTATCCATACCGACGATATTGCCCCTGTTCAATAAAGGCATGTTTACCATGCATGATGATACGCAGGTGGTGCGCGTCCAGCAAATGGCGGCGGCTCTTGCTGACGGCCAGTTGCCGGTTCGGTGGGTGCAGGATTTAGGTTATGGCTACGGATATCCGTTA
>DATEBW010000116.1:0-10168 GCA_035287165.1 Patescibacteria group bacterium
CCTCTTTATTTTTGGCTGTCATCGCTGGCACACCGGTTATTCGGCGACACGCCGTTTTCCGCACGGTTCTTCTCATCATTATCCGGCGTTATCACCGTATTCCTTACCTGGTTATTGGGTGTTTATTTCTGGGGGCGCCGCGCCGGTTTATACGCGGCGGTAATCTTGCTCACTTCCGTGGGTTTTGTTTCGCGGGTGCGGACCGGAAATATGGACGGGCTTCTGGCACTGTTGCTATTGGCTGCTCTTGCTTCCTGCATATTCCGCCGCCCGAAAGCCTTGACGGTCACGGTTGTTGCGGCATTTCTCACTAAAGGCCTTATCGCATTCAGCGTGCCGGCGGTAATTTTAACGTACGATTTCTTCCGAAGCCGGCGTCTGGCGATAAACCGAAGCACCATTATTAAATCAGTTCTCTCGGCGGCTGCAATAATTGGCGTGTGGCTCGCGGCAGGTTATTTTATGTACGGGAGCATGTTTATTGGCCAGCTCTTTTTCCATCAACTAGACAAAATCCAGGGAAAAGGGAATCCGCTGTCAAACTTCTCATTCGGCTATGTTCAGCATTTATATCACGGGATGAAGTGGTGGTTTATGCTTGCCGTTCCCGCGTGGCTCTTTGCCCTGATTGCGTGGCACCGCAGAGCAGCGTACGTCATGGCCGTCTATGCCGCGGCATTTTTTATCTCCTTGAGTATAGTGGAGAGTAAGAATAATTGGTTTCTCGTTCCTTTGTACCCGCTGTTTGCGCTGATTACCGCCGGCGTTTTGCATTCTTTTACCGATAAAGTATCCTCGTTATTCCGCCATGCATTGACCGGCGGGATTATTCTTTTGGGAGCAATTCAAGTCATGAGCTACCGGCATGAGTTTTTCCCGGCGGATGTTTCGGCGGATGAAGCAATGGTTGCGATGGTTGCGGCCGGCATGACGCGGAATGATGAGGTAATTTATCTGACTCACTATTATTATCCCGCCACGGTATACTATAGCAGGCGGCAAATCTACGCCGTATACAGCGAGCACGAAGAAAATCAGAGCTGGTGGATATTGCCGAAGAGCCGGTGGCCGGAGATACTGATGCAGGAGCGGGTATTTATCATCGCAAAGACAACAGATCTTGAATTCCTCCGTGAAAACGGGGGAGAGGAATTAACAGAACTATTTAGGCAAGGGGATAATGTTTTACTTAGCCTTTAGAGCCTGTTTGAAAAGTATTCATAATGAATAATAATTCGTCATGCTGAATACGTTCGCTATCGCGTAAGTACTGTAGCTTGATTCAGCATCTAGAGTGAGACCTATGGTATAGGTACCGCTGTACTCAAGACCCTGATCCGCCGGCTGGCGGACAGGGTGACGGACTTTTAAAACAGGCTCTTAGTCTTTAGTCTTTAGAATCTGGAATCTGGAATCTGGAATATGAAACAGTCATTGTCAGTTGCTATAGCTACCTATAACGAAGAAAAGAATCTTCACGCCTGTCTCGCGTCCGTAAAAACTCTCGCGAGTGAGATTGTTCTTGTCGACGGCGGATCGCATGATAAAACCGTTGACATCGCCCATTTATTTGGCGCGCGCGTATACCGGGCGACAAATCCGCAGATTTTTCACATCAACAAGCAGGCGGCAATTGACGCTTGTACCGGCGACTGGATCCTCCAGATGGATGCAGACGAACGAGTGCCCGAGGTGCTCGGCGAGGAAATCATGTCACGCATTTCAAAAGAAGAACGGGACAATGAAGGAAAAATAATCAATGCATACTATATCGTGAGAAAAAACTTTTTCTGCGGCCGGTGGATGAAACACGGCGGCATGTGGCCGGACGCCGTTATCCGGTTGTTCAGAAGAGGGAGCGGAAAGTTTCCGTGCAAATCCGTGCATGAACAAATAGAAATAAACGGCGCGGTCGGCATTTTGAAAAATCCGATGGAACACTTTACGTACCGTACCATTGCCGATTATTTCCGTAAAGCAGATGCGTATACATCTCTGACCGCGCGATTTCTCGCCGAGAAACGCGTTTCCAAAACAGCGTTCACCGGATTCACCTATATCGCACTGAAACCTGCTGAAACATTTTTTTCTCTGTATATCCGGCACCGCGCTTTTCTCGACGGATGGCAGGGATTCTTCTGGTCTCTGTTTTCCGGACTGCACCACGCGCAGGCATATATGAAGTATTTCACTATGAAATCATGAGCTATCCCGGAAGATTGCCTATTATGATGCGCTGTGTAACTTTTATTACGACTTTAGCAGTGTTACTGATGTACTGCTCAATTTCGGTTTTTGCATCAGACTATGTCCTACCCTATCCATCTTTTATGCCGGGACACCGGCTGTATGCGATTCATCGCGCGTGGAGCAGGGTTGATGAATTTTGGCATTTCGGAGCGATCGCCCGCATAAAATACCACCGGCAACGGGCGGATACGCTTCTGGTAGAAGCAAAGACGCTGTTTGAGTACGGCCAATATGAATTTGCCGCCCGCGCATTGCTCGAATCCAATAAGCATTTTGCCCGGGCAGTACTCTACGACAAGGAAATTGCCGAACAGCAAAAAGACACGGGAGAACAACACGCCCTGCTCAAGGCGTCCGGAGAAAAACATACCGAGATTATCGGCCGCCTGTCAAATGAATTACCGGGACAAATCGTCTGGGAGCCGGAAAACAGAGAGCCGCAGATTATCGACATCGGCCTGTTATTGCGGCAGGCGGAAATTATCCGGGCGTTTACGAACGAAACGCAATAACTAATACATGGCTCTATACGTCTTATTTTTCCTCTTTATCACCGTAACGTCTTACGCTTTTGTTGACGCCAACTTTCCCTGGCAGCCTCCTTTCATCTTTTCTATCGCTGATGCCACACATCGGATTATTTCAACAACGCTTTATATATTTATCATCGCCGGTTTGTTCATGCTCTACGGCCATCTGTTGCGTAAAGTCCGGGACGGGAGTATCGGCAGTCTGCGCGTCTGGCGCATTATCCTGATCGGGTCAGCCATATTATTATTTGCCTATCCGGCATTTTCGCACGACATATTTAACTATATTGCCACGGCGCGCGTTCTGTTTCTCTACGGAGAGAATCCTTATATCATCATGCCGATTGAACTGACCAATGAGCCGATACTTGCCTATATGCATGCCCCGAATAAAACTGCTTTGTATGGGCCGCTATGGATCATCCTGACGGCATTTCCGCATTTTGCATCGTTGGGCAACCCGATCCTCTCCGTATTTATGTATAAAGCATTTATCCTCTTATTTTATCTGGGATGCGCTTGGGCGGTATGGATATTGGGGAACAGAAAAACATTTCCCCTGGCTTTTTTTGCGCTGAATCCTCTCGTTGTCATCGAGTCCCTGGTCTCGGCGCATAACGATGTCGTTATGATGTTTTTTGCCCTGTCCGCATTCCTTCTCATTCGTAAAAATCTTCTGGTTTCCGGCATCGCGAGCTTTATTTTTTCCGTATTGATAAAATTTGCCACCGGTATCCTGTCGCCCTTGATAGTCTGGCTGGTATATCTCCTGTTGAAAAATGAAAGAATCAAATGGAATAAGATATGGCTGTGGTCTACCGGACTGATGTTTGTTGTTTTCCTCCTCTCTCCGCTCCGTGAGGAAATATATTCATGGTATTTTATTTGGGTTTTGGCATTTGTTGCACTCTTACCGTGGAACCGCTCCATTCATCCAATCGCTCTCGCATTCTCGTTCGGCGTGCCGTTGAGGATCGTTCCGTATCTGGCAACAGGAAGCTGGTTTGGACTGACGCCGGTTATTAAATCCGTGGTTACGTTTCTGCCGCCGCTTATAACAGGATTATGGAAGTGGGTAAAAAAATAAAGAACTTCGGTACTTTATTGCTTATTATTATTGTCGGGTTTTACGCCGCGCGCACATTGATCGGACGGGGGTTTGTTCCCACCCATGACGCCGAATATCATATTATCAGGCTGTGGCAGTTCGATAAAGTCATTCAAACGGGTGAATTTATTCCCCGCTGGGCTCCTGATTTGGACTTTGGCTACGGCGTTCCGCTCTTCTCATTTTTCTATCCCCTGCCGAATTATATCGGCGAATTGTTTCACTCGGCAGGGTTTTCATTCATCCGGTCGGTACACTTGACGCTCGCGGGCGCGCTCGTCGTTTCCGGTGTGGCGATGTATCTATGGTGCAGGCGGTTCTTCGGAACTTGGTCATCCCTGTCGGGTGCGGTTATGTATATGCTTGGCCCGTACGCGCTGTTGGATGTATTGGTCCGCGGTTCGGTAGGCGAGGCATGGGCATTGGCCCTTACGCCGCTATTCTTATGGGCCGTAACCGGGTTGGCTTATTCACGGAAAAAAAACCGGAGTCTTTGGCTGGGGACCGGTGCAACAGCACTCGGGTTGCTCTTATTATCACATAACCTGCTCGGTCCGACGTTCGCGGTGTTATCTGCAGGATACAGTATTCTGCTTTACGCCGAGGGAGTCTACGGAAAAAAGCCGGAACGTTCGCAAACGGCATTTGCGCTGCTCGGGTGTTACGGGCTCGGTGTCGCCCTGGCAAGTTTTTTCTGGTTGCCTGTTATGGCTGAATCTTCATATATTACCGGATTATTCAGCGTTTCTGTTTTGGACCATTTTCCCGCATTGTACCAACTGGTATTTCCGTCGTGGGGAACCGGGCTATCCGTGCCGGGCATATCCGACCAAATGAGTTTTCAGATCGGCATACCCCATCTCTTTGCGCTCATTTCCGCCGGGATAATCGCCGTTATTAAACGCAGCTGGTTTGTGTTATGGATTATTTTTCTCGTACTCGTGACCTGCGCGTTTATGCTCGAATTTTCCGCGCCGGTCTGGGAAGCTATTACGCCACTGCAGCTATTCCAGTTTCCGTGGCGGCTGCTTTCAGTTGTATTACTCGCTGTTTCTTTTTGCGCCGCCTACGTCGCTGACCGAAAGCCCCTGATCTTCGCGCCGGCTTTTATAATCGGGGCTTTTGTCTTCTACGGCCCGTATACGTCCGCGGTCGTGTATGAACCGCGTGAGGACAGCCGCTACCTGGAATCTTCCTCATGGATCAATGGCACCGCAACGCTCGGGAACTCGTTTCATACGAAATGGTACACGAACAGGCCGGAACGGATATTCTCGCGGTTTGAAATAGAGCAGGGAGAAGGAAAACTTTATCTTAAGGAAAGTAAGCCGACCCGTTACCGGATAGAAGCAGAAGCGTCTACGCCACTATCGGTTCTTGCGCGTATCAGCTATTTTCCCGGATGGACATTTCTCGAGGATGGCAAGGCTATGCCGTTCGATGCTGATGAACAAGGAATTCACGTTTCGGTTCCGCGGGGTAACCATAGTATAATGGTAGTGTTTGACGATACGCTGATCCGCCGTATCGGCGAAATGCTATCATTGACAGCGGTTATTGTTATTGGCAGATTATTTTTCCGGCATTATGACTATAGTAATCCATGATGAACCTTTGCGATCGCTTCATCGATACCGTGGGGTCGGAGAATATACGGCTGGGTTAATCGACGCGCTTACGCGTTATCAGCATACCCACAGAATAATACGCTCAAGTAGTACCCAATCTGTGTCAGAAAAGATAGATATCGACCACTATACCGTATTCGATCTTTATAACCGTACACTTCCATTATTCAAAAAGAGGAAATTAGTCCTGACTATCCACGATCTTATTCCACTCAAATTTCCGATGCGGTTTCCCGTCGGCATTAGAGGGCTTATAAACTTACAGTACCAGAAACTTGCTTTACGTTCTGCCGATGCAATCATAACGGATTCGCAGAGTTCAAAAGAGGATATTGTATCCTTATTAGGAATATCTCCGGAAAAAGTTCACGTCGTGTATCTTGCCACAGGAAAGGAGTACAGAAAATTACGAAATGAGGAAATTATAAAATTGGGACTCGAGAAAAAATATTCTTTGCCTGCGCATTATTTATTATATGTCGGCGATGTAAATTGGAACAAGAATCTGGAGGGATTACTACGGGCGTTTGCAGACTTCAGAGTTAAAAAGAATAGTAAGTTGGTACTGGTCGGCAAGGCGTTTGAAGAAAAAGATCTTCCTGAAGTCCGGAAAGCCCGCCAATACATCCATTCAAACGGCCTGGTAAAAGATGTTATCTCTCTCGGGTATGTCCCCACCGAGTCCCTGGTCGGAATCATAAATAGGGCTATCGTATTGATTCAGCCATCATATTATGAAGGATTCGGCCTGCCGGCATTGGAAGCCATGCAGTGCGGCATTCCCGTGATAGCAGGAAACGGCGGGAGTCTTCCTGAAGTGGTCGGCGATGCCGGGCTTCTGGTCAATCCCTATGACAGCGGCGACATAGGGAACGCACTTATAAAAGTAGAAGAATATACGTCTCGCCAGCGTCAGGCAATGATCGAAAGGGGCATACGACAGGCACGAAAGTTTAGCTGGAAAAAGACAGCAGAAGAAACTATTCGCGTGTATGAGAAATGTTTTGATGCTACTAATTACTAATAGTTACGAATATACGAATAACTCAATGAACAATGAACAAAATAACAAAGGAACAAAAGATCAATTTCAGATGGCAGATTTAAGATTTCAGAATGAAAAAATCATCCCGCGGAGCGGGATCTGGCTCCGCCAGATAAATCATAAATCCAAAATCATAAATCTTTTGTATTCGTATATTAGTAATAATTCGTAATTAGTAGCACACTATGCTTGCCAATATAATGAGTTTTCTTCGACGTTACCGCAGCGCTGTATTTATCGTCAGTGCTTTTGCCGTATGGAAAATGCAGCTGGCGGCAATAGCACGATTTGCCCAGATTTATGTTCCTGCCCGTACCGGTTTTCTCGGGCCGACTCCATGGTCGAACTTTGACGGCGTGCACTATCTCTCGATTGCAGAACGAGGTTATGTACAGTTCGAGCAAGCCTTTTTCCCCTTGTATCCATTGCTTGTCCGCTCTATCGCCCGAACATTGCATATAACCTATATTACGGCGGGGGAGTTTATCAGTAACATTTGCTTTCTTCTGGCGCTTGGCATGTTTTGGAAAATCCTCATGGCGTTGTTTGAAAAGCGTAAAGATCGGTTTACTCTTGCAGCATGGAGTCTCATGTTTATGTTATTCTTCCCGACTTCGTTTTATTTTGCGGGAGTGTATACCGAGAGTATTTTTATGCTGTTTGTCCTCGTTGCCGTCTATTCTTTACTGAAAAAGAAGTACGGCCTCTATGGGCTTTCTGCGGCTTTAGCATCGGGCACCCGGCTGATCGGTGCATTCTTTCTCGTGCCGATCGGGTTGTTTGCTTACATGGGCTATTTATATAAATCAAACGGAGACCCGCTTCTTTTTATTCACGCGCAGCCTGCATTCGGCGCAAACAGAACAGGCGGAGACATAGTCATCCTGCCGCAGGTATTCTGGCGCTACGCGAAAATTTTTTATACCGTTCCGCCGAATCACTATGATTATTGGATCGCGCTGCTTGAAGTAGCGATGCTTTTTTACGCATTCGGCATGTTGTGGTACGCATGGAAAAAGGACCTGCCCCGCAAATGGATTTATTATTCGCTCGCAGCCATAATCGCCCCGACGCTTACCGGAACCCTTTCGTCTGTTCCCCGGTATGTTCTCGTTGCCGTTCCGATGTATATCGCGTTTGCGCTCCTCCCGAAAAGACTCCGTGTGGTACTATTTATCATAAACTACGCTCTGTTTATTGTGCTCACCGTCTTATTTACCCGCGGATATTGGGTAGCATAATTGAAATGAAAATGCTCTCGGTTATCGTTCCCGCTTACCGTCAGGAGAAGACAATCGGTAAGACCATACAGTCCTTGTATTCGACTCTCAAGTCATCCCGGTATGACTACGAAATTATTGTCGTGGTAGACGGGACGAACGACAAGACATTCAGCGAAGCAAAAAAGCGCGAGACACGGAAAATAAAGGTAATAGGCTATCCTGACAATAGCGGTAAAGGTTACGCGCTGCGGTACGGCATGGCCCGGAGCCACGGTGACGTGGTCGCGTTTATTGACGGAGGCACTGACCTGAATCCTGCCAGCCTGAACATGCTTCTATCCCACTTTGAATGGTACAAAGCGGATATCATGGTGGGAAGCAAATGGCACCCGGTTTCAATCGTTGAATATCCCTGGTGGCGCAAGATACTTTCCAAGGGATACGGTTTTTATGTCTGGATGTTATTCGGTTTGCGCGTGCGCGATACCCAGCTCGGGATGAAATTGTTCCGGCGAAATGTGCTGGAAGACGTATTGCCTCGGCTGCTCGTGAAAAAGTTCGCCGCGGATATTGAAATGCTTGCGGTAGCGAACCGGCTCGGGCATTCACGCATTTATGAAGCGCCGATAGAGCTTCACTGGCGCGAGATCGAAAGCAACATAAACCACAATCTGCTCGGCACCATCTGGGACATGTTTCTCGATACGCTGATGGTGTTTTACCGGCTGAAGATAATAAAATATTATGACAATGCCAGCAAGCGGAAGTGGCGTTATGATCCTGATCTCAATTTTCGGGTAAATGTCGGATGATCCGCCGGTATAGCAATGACTACAGTATCTCCACTCATTTCTGTAGTGATTCCCGTTGAGAGGGAATCGCCTTATCTTTTCGAAGCGCTTGAACAGTACAGTAAGCAATCGTTTAAACGATTTGAGGTTATTATCGCATCTTCTTTGCCGATAAGGCAGCCATTCCCTTTTGTCCGTATTATAGTCAATACACGACTTCGCCGCGACGTGTCGTCAAAACGAAATGTTATAAAAGAGTATGGTAAAGGAGAGATATTTGTATTCAATGACGATGACGTATATGTACCGCACGATTATTTAAGAAACGTCGTGCGCGTTTTTCAGAAAAAATCGGTCATTGCCGCTGCCGGACCGCTGCTTACGCCTTCCGGAGATAGCATCATGCAGCGTGCGGGAGGTGCTGTTTGGGAGAGCTATTTGGGGAGCGACGGAATATATAAAAGTCTGAAAAAACCCCGTCGAACGGTATATGATTACCCTGCCGCCAATTTGATCGTACGCGCAGAGATTTTTAAAAAGGTCGGTGGATTCATACCCGGTGTGTTCCCGGGTGAAGATACGAAATTATGTCTCGATATTCTCAATACTTATGGTAAAGGCGTGCAGTATGATCCGCTGCTTTTCGCCTATCATCATCGGAAGGCGCTTTTCCGGGACCATTTAAAACAAATCGGACGATACGCCAATCAACGCGGTTGGTTTGCCATCACCTATCCTGAAACCTCATTCCGCTTGCAGTATTTTCTGCCAGCAGCACTGCTTTTCTATATACTCACCGTTCCGGTGTTTTTATTGACCGATACCGTGAGCCCATTTTTTGTATTGTTGCCGCTTTTAATATATGCTATAGTGGCAGCCGGAGAAGGAATCCTCATTTCCGTGAGACGGGGTCCGGTGATTGCGGGAATTGCCGTACTCGGTATCGTCGCGACGCACTTGTATTATGGCTATTGTTTTTCTAAAAGTTTTATTCGAAAAATAGGTGATCGTATGTGGTCATTTGTTCGATTGATCAATAGATTATAAAAGAATATACCACTCCGCCCGCCAGCTGGCGGGCTCCGTTGGGTATACCATGTTTATTCTGAAACTAAAGGTAAAGGAGTATATATGAAAATAGCTATTTGTTATCCGCCATTATACGGACCAGGCGTACCCCTGCTTTCTCAAAACAGGCAGTTCCAATGGTATCGGAGCCCCGTAACCAGTTATGTCATTTATCCCGTCGTACCTGCATATGCCGCAACCGCGCTTAAGAAAAACGGCTATGATGTCTACTGGCTTGATTACGTCGCTGAGCGTAAATCTTATCAGGAACTCGTCGACACTATTCGTCGTGAACAAATTGACCTTATTGCTATGGAAACCAAAACACCCGTAGTCAAGCAACATTGGCGTATTATTAACGATCTAAAACGCCAGTTTTCCGGCCGGTTAACCTGTGTGCTGATGGGTGATCACGTGACCGCGTTTCCGGAAGAATCGCTCCGCCGGTCAAAAGTCGACTATGTCGTCACCGGGGGTGACTTTGATATCCGGCTGTTGAATCTGGCGAACTACCTATCCGGCAAA
>DATEBW010000117.1:0-4365 GCA_035287165.1 Patescibacteria group bacterium
AGCGTATCCTGATCAATCGGATGTTCCGAGTGATTTAACAGGGTCCCCGCAGCACCGGCGGCAATAGCCGATTCAATGGTGGTAAATCCGGTATTCGCTCCCTGCTTATGATAATCGAGATGTTGTATCCACACGGGAATATTCACATGCTGCTTGATGCGCCAAACATCGGCGATCTGTACAACCGGAATAACGGGAATTTTTGTCTGTTCTGAAACGAATTCACATGCAATGGCGAGCTTTATCGCGTTATCGCCGGTTGCTTGGGGATAGGTTTTGAAATTAAGAAAAATCATAACGGGACTATTTTTTTCTCATTCTGTATATCATTATCTTTCTAATCCCAAACACTATCAATAGAAGTACGATTACGAGAAATGTAATAATAACAGGATTTCTTAGCAGTGCTTTTGCATACGGTAAGTAACAACTACTACTCATATAAAAGGGATCTTCCATAAGGCAGAATTCTTCGGGTGAAGGATCGTCATGTGCCTTAGCGATATCTTCTTCCGAAAGCTGTAACTGTTGTGCGAGTAAACGACGCGTATATAACATTGTAGTAGACAAACTAAAGTAACTTTTTTTATGATACCATATTCTTATGGAGACCATAGAAGTCATCCCCGGAATATTTGAAAAGGATTTTCAGCTGATCAGAGAACGTGCCAAATTAGTCGCGCCGTTCATTGACTGGATCCACATTGACATTGCCGATAATAGACTTGTCTCTAATAGTTCTTTTCTTGACCCGTCGCCATTTAAAAAACTTATCCAGGAAACCGGAAAGAAGTTTGAACTTCATATGATGATTGATAATCCGGTCAGCGTATCGGACGAGTGGGTAATCGCGGGGTTTCAACGATTGTTGTGGCATATGGAGGGAATCATAAAGACTTCAGACGTAAGACTAAAGATTGCAGAAATAAGGGGAAGGGGAGTGGAAGTCGGATTAGCAGTGGATAAAGAGACGCCGGTAGAATCCGTTTTGCCCTATTTAGACGACGTTGATTGTGTACTTGTTATGACGATACAGGCGGGATTTTCGGGGCAGCAATTTATTCCGGAAATGTTAGATAAAGCTCGTGTTATCCGGGAAAGAAAACCCGGCTTGCCGATTGAGGTTGACGGTGGTATAAACGATGAAACGGCAAGGATGGCCGTTGTAGCCGGCGCGACGAGGCTGGTGTCGACGAGTTACATATTTAATTCAGGAAATATAAGGGAAGCAATTAATAGATTACAAAGACAATCGTCATCCTGAATTTATTTCAGGATCTCTAAAAATAGATGCTGAAACAAGTTCAGCATGACAGGTATATTATTTATGGACACTCAAAAACTTGTAAAATTTTCAAAACTCCTCCGATACTTTATCCTTACCTCAACGTCTAAAGCCGGTTCCGGCCATCCGACATCCGGGATGTCGGCAACAGAACTGATGGCGGTGTTATTTTTCGACGGATTCTATAAATACGATTTAACCAATCCGGATAATCCGAAAAACCACCGGCTGCTCTTTTCAAAAGGACACGCTTCTCCCCTTTTTTACGCGCTCTACGCCGCTGCAGGCGCCGTTTCTGAAAATGAACTCATGACGCTTCGCCAATCCGATTCCGACCTGGAAGGACATCCGACGACGCGATTTAAGTATACGGAAGCTCCCACGGGAAGTTTAGGGCAAGGTTTATCCATCGGACTCGGTATGGCTTTGGCCGGCGCTCCCCGCGTCTATGTACTGATGGGAGACGGGGAATTTGCCGAAGGAAACATTTATGAAGCGCTTGAGCTGGCGGGTTACTATAAAGCGCATAAATTGCTCGGTATACTCGATGTAAACCGTTTGGGGCAAAGTGATCCGACCATGCTCGAATGGGATCTTGCTACCTATAAAAAACGCGTTGAAGCATTCGGATGGAAAACATTTGTTCTTGAGGACGGCCATGATATGGAAGCAATTCGACAGGCATATACAGAAGCGGAACAGGTCAAAGATCAGCCGCAAATGATCATCGCTAAAACGAAAAAAGGAAAAGGAGTTTCTTTTCTTGAAGATAAAGAGGGATGGCACGGGAAAGCGGTGCCGCCAGAACAGTTAGAAGCGGCATTGAAGGAGATAGGGGAAGTAGATAGGAATTTGAGAGGAGAAATTAAACATCCTTAATGTAAATCGTCATCCTGAATTTATTTCAGGATCTTTACTAACTATTGCAAGTTAAAAACAAAGTGTCTGATTTATTGTATAGATTCCCGCCTGCGCGGGAATGACAGGGTGATATTTTGTTTTGAGTTCATTAAGATGCTGAAACAAGTTCAGCATGACAGACTTAATACTATGAAAGCAACGCGGGAATCATACGGAGAAGCACTCGTTAATCTGGGTAAAAAATATCCGGAACTGGTCGTACTGGACGCAGAAACCAAAAATTCCACCTACTCTGAATTTTTCAAAAAAGAATTTCCTGACAGGTTTTACGACTGTTTTATCGCCGAGCAAAATATGGTCGGCATGGCGGTCGGCATGGCACGCATGGGAAAAATTCCCTTTGCTTCTACATTCGCCGCATTCTTTACCCGCGCCTATGATCAAATCCGCATGGCAGGGCTTGGAGAATCGAATATTAAGCTCGTCGGATCGCATGCCGGCGTTTCAATCGGAGAGGACGGTTCTTCCCAAATGGCTCTCGAAGATATAGCTATGATGCGCGCCGTGTGGAATTCGACTGTTTTATATCCGTCCGATGATGTTTCGGCGGAGAAACTGGTTGAGGAAATGATAAAGCATCGCGGCTTATGTTATTTACGCACCACGCGGGCAAAGACGCCGTCGATTTATTCTCCGGACGAGTCATTTCCGATCGGGGGATTTAAGATTCATGAAACACATAACATGAAACATGAAACAGAGAAACGTGTTACGATCATTTCGGCGGGGATTACGGTACATGAGGCGCTGAAGGCGCAGGAGGCATTGAAAGAAGAAATTGCGGTTGATGTTATTGATTTATATTCAATAAAGCCCATTAACGCAGATGAGTTGCAGAAAGCCACTCAAACGAGGTATATTATTACCGTGGAAGATCACCGGTATGAGGGAGGTTTGGGTGACGCGGTGTTTAATGTGTTTGCCGGTCAACCTGGAATTATCATTACCAAACTTGCCGTTACCTCACTTCCTCATTCGGGATCTCCCGAGGAAAACTTACGGCGCGCAGGGATAGATGTTCATGCTATTATTAAGACATGCAGAACGATGGCAGATAATTATTGACTCGATCTCGTTTCTGCATTCGTATATTCGTAACAATTCGTAATTTGTATCACTATGTTCTGGTTTACCCTTGCCATTGGAAGCATTATTGCCTGCTCGATGTCGCTGTGCGGCAATTTTCCTATAAATAGTAATGCCGGTATTATTTCCGGCGTTGCAATTCTGGGCTCTCCCCTTGGCTTCAGGGGTTCACCGACGCCGACTGGTATACAAATTACTCCCGAAACCGGTCCAACAAATACACCGACACCGACATTAACCCCAACCCCGACGCCGTAGAGATATGGATGAATTTACAGAAAACCCAATTCCGCCTTCAGAAACACAGAGTAAAAAGCCTGAAAAAGGACCTTCACAGCCTCTTGTGCCCGCGCAGACTACGGAAGAGAAGCCAAGTCCAAAAAAAATAACTCGTCGAGATTTCTTAAGACTTGCAGCCTTAGGAACAGCCACCGCATTGGTCGGGCGATCACAACCTCAACCGCAAGAAGTAGTCAGTCCTCCAGTAGCAGAAGAACCACCCCCACCGCCAGCGTCTCAAGAGGTTCAAGCTACTCCTGAAAAGGAACCAGTTTCTTATACCCCCGCACTCATTGTTGGGATGCCGCCTTCGCAGGAGGCTTTAGATCCTTTGCAAAAAGAAGGCGTGTTGTCGCCAAATGTTATGCCATTTGATGATAAAGAGTTTTTCGAACGGCTGACAGGCAAAACTTATGCAGATGTAGAAGCGCAGTTTCAAGAGGCAGCAAACAGTGATAATCCTTTCAAGCAACTTCAAGAGAAAGGATATGTTAATGAGGCGGTAAGCATGGGGCTTGGTGTTCTATGGAAAGAGTTAGAAAACGATACTGGAGGAGCGGCTCAAAGATTTAGAAAGAGTCAAAATAAAGCATATGCCGAACAAATGCTAGAGCCAATACCACTGCAACCGCAAGAACTACTCCCCATTCAAAAATACTTTAACCCCATCGAGCCTAAGGGAGTAAATGAAAAGGGAGATCTCATTTTTGACGTCTCAGTTGATCATAAACTTTTAGGCAATGATCTTGCAAAAATGTCCGATGACATAATCACTCTCAAGTTTCCTGTTGGTA
>DATEBW010000118.1:0-6231 GCA_035287165.1 Patescibacteria group bacterium
GGTTTCAGCTCATCGTGGAAAAGCTTGTTGAAGAAAACGTTACGATAACCGACGAAGAGGTGGATAAATTTATTGAAGAGAACAAAGAATTTCTCGAAGAAAACGCCGACCAGGCACAATTGCGTGAAGATGTTCGTAAACAGATCCGTGACCGGAAAATTGGCGAGGAAGCGCAGGCACTTATGCAGAAATTGCGCGATGAAGGATCAATCCAGACCTATCTGACATTCTAAAATAAACTTCCCGAAACTTTACCTCTCTCCCTCAACCTGCTTCTGAATACGTTCCAATACTTCGTGCACCGCCTTTTTCCATTCGTATTCTTCGGCGCGTGAAGTAATCGCCCCTCCGTTCGTCTTATTCAGCTTTGCATGAACTTCGTAGCGGCTTGCTTTTCCTGCAGCATTTTTCTTAGACTGTAGGGTGAGACTTAATGTTTTTATCTGGGTATATTTCGCTATTTTTTCCGTAAAACGTGACAGCATTTCATCGAGCCGGACACGTTCCACAAAATCATCCGGCGTATTTACGTCGAGCAGAGTCCCCCGTTTCGGCCGCAGGGAAGCTATGGCTTTTAAGACGTCGTACGTGGATATGAGTCCTACCGGCCGGTAGCGCGCATCCTGCACGATCACACTGCCGATGTTTTTTCTGACCATAGTATTAATGATATCGAGCGGCGTTGCCGAGGCTTTTACCGTGATAACGAGTTTTTTGCTGTATTTATTGATGGAATGGTTCATGAACGGCTCTTTTTCTCCGATGCGGGAAAGGAAGCGGGGTTTTTGTTTCGGTTTGGTAAATGCTTCGCGAATATCGTAACGACTCACCATGCCGACGAGCCTGCCGTTAGCATTGACGATCGGAAGCCGTGAAACCTGACTGTCGCGCATTGCCGAGTATGCGTCTTTGAGCATGGCATCTTCATCAATCGTGATGACATTTTTGCGCATTTCCAGTTTCATACGCTGCAACAGGCGTGAATCGTCGCGAATGCTCCGTAATAGCCGGTTTATCGTTACGATGCCGTGAAAGGTGTTATTTTGCATGACCGGCAAATAGTAAAGTTTCGATTCCGCCATAAGCGTTGCAATATCCCATAAAGTCGTATCCGGCGCAATGATCGGGGGGTGAAATATGCAGTGTGCCAGCTTTGTCTCCGGAGGGAAGTTTGATTTAAATATGGTGTAGTACGGATTGATGACACCCAAAAACTTTTTAGTATCATCAAATACAAAGATCGCGTCGTGCGTTCTGGTGATCCGGGAAATCGCCTGCGCCAATGTTTCGTCGGGCTCGCCCAAGAGTACCCCGTCGGTTTTGAGAAGGTCGGAAGCTTGTATGGGTATACGGTCCATTACCCGTAGTATATCACCGTTGTGAATAGCAGACTGTAAGATTTTCTGGTGAAGAGTGTAAGAAAAATGAGTAGATTTTTACCTGCAATGCTTAATTACTGAAGAAAATTTTAGCTATTGGTCCAGAAGACAATCAAAAGAATCCTTAAAATCACCGACTGAAGTTTTCGCAGAAGAATAATTTACTTCCTCACAAACAAAATAACATTCGGCAGGTTTCTTCCCGGGCCGACTTTATAGCCGCCGCTCCAGAGTGCTGTTGATCCGCCGGAATCGAGATTAATCGCATTCTCCATACCCAGTGCCTTGAGCGCAACAGCTGCTTCCGCAACCGTCGCACTGTGTACGACACCGATAAACACGGTATTTCCTTTATTGGCAACAAAACTTCTGCCTGCTTTACTGCCTTTTTTCGGATCGCCGTCGCCGCCAAACATGACATTATTTCCCATCAACAGCAGCGGCTGATTTGCAATAACGCCGTCGATGCTGGTATCGCGTCCCCATTCCAACGACTGGCCGACAAACCGTACCCAACCGTTGCCGAAAATCACGGCGGGAACTGTTGAATACACGTTATTATCCGAATTGAAATACACTTTATTCTTATTCATCAGAAGCGTATCAAAGGTGTTCGTCTTACCGGCGCAGCTGGGATAACTTGCCGGACAAAAGTACGAACCGTTTATTCCGGCAAAGGCACCGTTGCGTGAGACGTAATCACCGAGTGACAATACCGGACAGTCATTGCCGCAATTGCCGTCTGATGCGGTATCGACGATAACGCGCGTCGAGCCGAGGTCACCGGCAACGAGAGAGATCATATATGAACCGATGTCAGTCTGCACCTGCTGCCGGCTATAGCCGGAGCCCGGGGGCGCGTTATTCACCGGAACATTTTGCGGTATGGTGAACGTAGCGGCGATTTTCACTTGTTCTGCGGCAATATCCTTTTCGAGCTTCGTAAGATTTGCCGACGCAGATGCCCAATGACGGTCCTGTAACAATACCAGCGATTGCGTGAAGAGCTTGTCAAATTGTTCTGTTTTATTAGTTTGTTCCCTGAACTTTACCAGTTCTTCGTATGCGGTGACCGCTTGTACATAGGTTTTCTTTATGTCGCCCAATTCCGCATTGAGTTCCTGATTGATGACATACTGGTCCTGACTGGCGAGTTCCGCGTGTTCTTTTTTTAATCCGCTAAATTCTTGCGTTGATCGGGCGAGCTGACTCTGAAGCTGGTTACGAAGAACCGAGTCGTAGTTTGCTTTAGAAGTCATTGATTCGGTCGTAACATTTGCAAGATAGACGATGAGAAGAAGCTGGATGATAATGATCGAGATGCCGGAAAACTTTACGAGAAACCATGGAGGTACGCGGAAATGGCGCATATGTTTCATGATTCTATTAATAGTACGGTATAGCAGAGGAATTCGCAATACGTCTCGTACTATGTTATCCTTTCTCGGCTAAAGTCTTTACCGTATGTCGCCAGCAATACTAAATGTAGCCCAGCAACAAGCAGTAGACACCATTAACGGTCCCATTCTCGTTGCCGCAGGAGCGGGAACAGGAAAGACGCGGGTGCTCGAATACCGGACGTTGTCGCTCGTTAAGAGCGGCGTTGATCCGAAATCTATCCTCCTTCTTACGTTCACCCGCCGCGCCGCCGCTGAAATGCTTGCACGAGCCGCACGCCACGACATGCGGTGCCGGGAGGTCGCCGGCGGAACATTCCACTCATTCAGTCTGGGTTTACTGCAACGCTATGGGAAACTGCTCAACCTCAACGCATTTACCGTGCTCGACAGGGCAGACAGCGAAGAGATCATCGGCACCATAATAGCCCAACTGAATCTTCGCGATAAAAAATATTTTCCGAAAAAAAGAACCGTCACCGATATTCTTTCAAAATCGGTCAATAAATTAGCCTCTATCGAGACGGTACTCGAGGATGACTATCCGCACCTGTATGAATGGGCAAAGCCGATAGAGCTCATCGGCGCGCGCGCGGCAGCATACAAGCGCGAACGGAATTTGCTCGACTTTGACGATCTGCTATTTTATTTACAGGCGCTTCTTGCCGAACATGAGGGAGTCCGGCGCCGTATCCACGAAAAATACCAATATATTATGGTGGATGAATACCAGGACACCAATAAAATTCAGGAGCATATCGTGTATCAGCTCGGCGTCGGCCACGGGAATATTCTGGTCGTCGGGGATGAAATGCAGTCTATCTACCGGTTCCGCGGCGCCGAATATGCCAATATGATCCGTTTCCCGAAGCGGTTTGGCGGCACGCACATAGTGAAATTAGAAGAGAACTACCGTTCAACACAGGAAATTCTCGATGTCGCCAACGCGGTGATTGACCAGGTGGCAGGAGAGCATTTTAAAAAATACCTCGCGTCAGACCGTTCAGGAGAAAAGCCGGTGTATAAACAATTCAAATCGCCCCGTGAAGAGGCTGCGTGGGTTGCCGATACCATTCTCGAACGGGTAAACGCGGGGATATCTCTTCGTTCAATCGCCGTATTATTCCGCGCCGCGTACCAATCGGCGCCGCTGGAACTGGAACTCGCGGCACGCCGGATACCGTTTAAGAAATACGGCGGTATCCGTTTTGTCGAAACGGCGCATGTGAAAGACGTGCTTGCGCATTTGAAAGTTATCGCCAATCCGCAGGATGAGCTTTCATGGAGGAGAATACTATTATTAATCGAGGGGATTGGGGAAAAGACCGTTGATAAGTTATTTAATTCCGTAGTGATCAAGCTTGCCGGACTTTTGGAAGAGAAAAATGAAGCGCAGCAAGCTGCTCAACTGCACGGTGAAGAACCTTTTCAAGATCAAACTCTCTCATCAAATCTTATCGAGTCCCTCCGTCCGCTCTATTACTTACTGGTAAAAATAAAAGATCCAAATCTGCGTCCTTCGCAAAAAATCGCCGATATCGTCGAATATTACGGCCCGATTCTCCGCCAGCGCTTCGATGACTATCCCCAGCGCGAGCAGGATTTGACCGCGCTTGTTGAACTGTCGCAGCCATACGACCGTGATGAGGATTTGATCAATGATTTTGCGCTCGATCCGCCGGATCAGTCGGCAGTAGATGTGCGCACGTATGACGATGATTTTTTGACGCTGTCGACGGTACATTCTGCAAAAGGGCTTGAATGGAATACCGTTTTTATTATTCAGGCGTTGGAAGGGAAATTTCCCATTGTCCGTCCCGAGTCAAAACCGGAAGACATTGAAGAAGAACGGCGGCTATTTTATGTTGCCGTGACGAGGGCAAAAGAACGGTTGTATCTTTCATCGACGCACGGGCGTTTTTCGGGTTATTATGATTCCTGGTATATGAATAAACCCTCGCGCTTCATCGAATCATTGCTCGATAAAGACGTATTGGAAAGTACGTTGTTGAATACAAAGTCATCCTTCAGCTCCAATTTTTCAAATACAAATGAAGAGAGTGAAGAAGACGTGGATATATTTTAGTTGAAAAATTAATTAAGGGTTCTCCCTGTAGGCTTACAGGGGGAACCCTTTTTCTTGAAAAGCGGCTATCGTTATTCTCTCCATTCGGATTTGCTTGAAGAGGTGGAGGAGGTGGATGAGTTTTAATACATTACTTGATCTATGATATATAATATATACAACTATGGCTAATCCTGACATATTTTCTGGTCGTTATGATCTATATCCATCTCCCCAAGACGGTCAATGGGTACGAGTTGGAGATTATTTAGTTTTTGTTAGACCAGATCAGATTGTTAATACTCCTGATCCTTCACAAGGAAGAAGAAATACAGTACAGTATGGCGATTATGAAATCTTGCGAAATAATCCTTATGAAGAAATATTGATTCCAAATCAAGATATACCGATTCCTGCAACACATTATCAGATACCACACCACGAAACTCATGACGATAGAAATAATCGGAGTCCACTTACGGAAGATTTCTCGCTTGAGGACTATCTTTCGAAGCATCGATAAATTTAGGGTTAAAAGTTACCGAAATAAATTGTTGATAAGGTTCGAATCCTCTGTCGTCTGTTTCCCTTCGATCTGAATTTGTGTTATTACCAATGTGTCACGCTGAACTTGCTGTGCCCTTCCGAAGTAATTAGCGAAGGAGGGTTTCAGCATCTGTTCTTCTTTAGTCTCGTTTTTAGATCCTGAATCAAGTTCAGGATGACGAGTATCGAATTCAGGACTACGTGATATTAACCTTGAGGAAATGATTTTACACCGTTTCCCGTTTGGCAGGATTGTCCACGCGCCGGGCCATGGGTACATCGCGCGGATGAAGTTGTGAAGAGCGAATCGTCCCGCGGAGCGGGATATGGCTCCGCCAGATAAATCGCCAATCGTTAACCGTAAACCGGACTTAAATATTTCCTGCTGGAGTTGCGGCAAATCTGAAAATGATAGTTGTTCATTGTTCACTGCTTTTTGAATTGTTGTAAACGGGATAAAACCGTCCTGTTTTATCAGACGGCGGGTATAGGTTTCCGATTCATGATTTTGTGGGGTAGCAGGAGGCAGCCTGCGTGTCTTACTGACCTGATGAAGAATATTGATTAAACAAGAACATGCGGTTTCAGTCAGTTTGTCAAGAAGCGATGCTGTGGTATCCGCTATTGTAGAGACAGGTTTCAAACCTGTCTCTATGGGAATTGTCTTCTGCGCGATGATCGGCCCGTGATCAAGTTCTTCATCCATTTTCATTATGGTCACGCCGGTTTCTTTATCCCCATTAAGTAACGCCCACTGGACGGGAGATGCACCGCGGTATTTCGGAAGGAGCGAGTAGTGAACGTTTATAAACCCGAATTTCGGTACGTCAAGGAGTTCTTTAGA
>DATEBW010000119.1:0-3558 GCA_035287165.1 Patescibacteria group bacterium
CAGAAAAAGGACATTCATACGCTGCGTTGGGAGACTATATTAGCAATAATTCCAATCTGCAAACGCTTATCATCTTTCCGACGACCGGCGCACAGATTGCCGCCGCGGTGAAACGCCCGATTCGCATTATCCCCGCCTTAAGCATGAAAGAAGCAATTGAAACAGCTTATCAATATACTCCGGAGAATTCCGTCTGCCTTCTCTCGCCTGCCGCGGCGAGCTTTTCCCTGTTTCGTGATTATGTGGACCGGGGAGAACAGTTTTCGCGGTATGCGAAAGAGCTCGCGTAGTATACTCCTGACATGAAGCCGAACTATTTTAAGAGAATCAATGGTGATAAAATTCCCCTTCCCGTCTTTTTTCCCGATGCGACGCGCGCGATCATACGGACTGTTGATTCAAAAGACATAGAATCAACAAAAACTCCGGGCATTCTCGTCAATACCTATCATTTATACAAGGATTTAGGGAAAAACGTATTAAAAGGCCACGGCGGTGTCCGGGATTTCATGTCGTGGTACGGAGGCGTTATTTCAGACTCGGGCGGATTTCAGGTGATGTCTATTATTAAGCGGAATGTGGGTAACGGAAAAGTAACCGATGAAGGAGTGACCTTTCACGAGTCGTCAAAGAAAAAAGTACTGCTGACTCCGGAAATATCGATTTCGTTTCAGATGCTCCTGAAACCCGACATGGCTGTTGTCCTGGATGATTTTACGGCACCAGGTGCAAGTAAAAAAAATGCCGAAGACACAGTCGAGCGGACACTTTCATGGGCAAAACGCTCTAAAGATGAATTCGAAAAAATCTGTAAAAAGCAAGGGTTAACGGGAAACAAAAAGCCCTATCTTCTCGGCGTGGTTCAGGGAGGCGAATATCTTGATTTACGGGAATATTGTACAAAAGAGCTGGTGAAGATCGGGTTTGATGGTTTGGGATATGGGGGATGGCCTATTTTAGGTGATGGGACCTTTAACTACGATGTGTCTCGGGTGATCCGGGAACATACGCCCGCGCATTATTTATTATACGGCTTAGGTATCGGAAAGCCTCATGAGATTGTTCAGCTCGTTGACAGTGGATGGCATATTTTTGACTGTGTACTCCCGACTCGGGATGCGCGGCATAAGAGATTATATGTATACAATGCTGATTCTGTCGATAAAATTGATGTTCATGCAGAGAAATTTTATTCATACTATGTTCCGACAAAAGAACGGTATTATAATGATATTCATCCTGTAAGTACGGCATGTGACTGTTTACTGTGCACCAACTATTCCCGTTCGTATTTGGCCCATTTATACAGAATAGAAGAATCGACTGCGCTTCGTCTCTCAACCATTCACAACCTCCGCTTTTATTCGCTTTTGATGGAAAAGTTACAAAACCAAATTAACAAAGGAGCAAAAGAACAATGAGCAATAAGCGTATAGTTTAACTTTTGTGCGCAGTTGACAGGTCATGCTGAATTTATTTCAGCATCTAGCTACTCGTTTCAATGAGATCCTGAAACAAGCTATAGTACTTAAGCGATAGCGAATGTATTCAGGATGACAAGTTAAGAAAGCTACGCGGCACTCATAACTATAGTAAACCCAAAACGAAATGAATAAACTATAGGCTTGGTTTGTGGTAAGCTGATTCTATGGAACGCATAGAACTGGCAGCTGATGAACTTGAGATACTCATTCAGCATTACCGGAAACCATTACATGAGGAGACACGGCTCAGATCACACGCGATTATTCTGATCCATAAGCAGTACACCATAAGCGGGGTAGCCGATATTTTAATGAAAAGTGAAGAAACGGTTGACCGATGGATCAGGACATTCCGGAAGGAACGGATCTCATCGGTGTTTCCGAAATATCTCAATAATGAACATGCAGCAAAGTTGACACGGACACAAAAGATAGAGATAGGAACAGTATTATCACAACCGCCGTCAGCATACGGCATACCAAAGGAGTTCTGGGATATATCAAGCTTAAAAACATACGTTAAAGCAGAGTTTGGTGTTGAGTATGAATCTGATGAATCGTACCGGTTGTTATTCAGGTTACACAACTATTCATTTCATCTGCCCGATACGTTTGACCGGAAACGGGACGAAGAAAAGATCAGGAAACGAATGGATGAAATCAATGCAGAGATTGAGCCATATATGAAAGATGATCAATGGATAGTATTTACTGCAGACGAGTGCCGTATTATATGGGAGACAATCATACGAAGATTATGGTTACCGAAAGGAAAGAAAAGCATTATCAAAGTAGAGAGGAAACGGAGAGCACAATCATTTCTTGGCTTACTGAACTTGAAAACCGGAGCGGATCTTGTCTACCGGCTTGCCTGGCAACGACAGGATGAAATCATTCCCGTGTTGGAAGCAATCGTACAGAACTATCCTGACAAAAGAATCTGTATTATCTGGGACAATGCACGATTCCATAAAGGGAAGAAGATACGGGAGAGACTGCAAACAACGCTCAGATCAATTCACCTGATCAATCTTCCCGCATACGCTCCTGACCATAATCCGCAGGAGCATGTCTGGAAGTACGGAAAAGACAAACTGGCAAATAACCAACGGGAGTCGTTAGAAGAAACAATTGAAGTGTTTGAGTCAATTATTATGGGTCGAAAGTATCTCTATCGGTTTAGTTAATTTGTTTTGGGTTTACTATAATTTATCGATGTAATCATGCAATTATTTCTTCTACTCTTCATCATCTTCCTCAAATTCTTCATTCCGGTGTTGCTTCTCCGTTTTCCGTTTCAGGCGGCATGGGGAAACTATGTACTTGACGTCATTGACGGCGATATCCTCCTCTATCTGGGAATTGAAGAAAACACCTACCAAATAATAGATAAGGTCGCCGATTATTGGTCGTATATTTTTATGCTGATTCTCGGGTTGCGCTGGCAGATCCGGAAAACGATTATCGCGTTATTTGCTTACCGGACCGTCGGACAAGCATTATTTTTTATCACCAGAAACGAGCTGGTGTTTTTTTACTTTCAGAATTTTCTCGAGCCACTGGTCATGATTTATGCGTTGTTATTATTAAAGCAGGGAACGGAGGAAAAAACATTTTTAATCTATAAAAAGCATTTCAAGCTCATCTGGGTCATCATACTCGGCTATAAGCTATGGAATGAGTGGTATCTGCATTTTGCCAATATTGATCTTTCGTTATTTTTCTTTGGTTTCACCGGATAGGAGAATAAGTTGCCGTCTTGCATGTTACCGACTTCCTGTAGTACGCTTGAGTTATCCATGAAATGGTCTGATATTATTCACCTCGAGCGTCTGCCGATACAGAAACAGGCGCGCCGCGGCGTAGAGCTCATCGTTTCCATAATCGTCGCGCAGAGCGCCGGCGTAGTCGGATCGATGTTTACCGTTTCGACGCTGCGCACGTGGTATATATTTCTTGTCAAGCCATGGTGGCAGCCCCCTATTTGGCTCTTTGCTCCCGCATGGATGCTTTTATATACGTTTATGGGCACGGCAGCCCACCTTGTTTGGCAGAAACGAAGAAAGAAAATCGC
>DATEBW010000120.1:0-7361 GCA_035287165.1 Patescibacteria group bacterium
GGCAGATTGTGTGGGGAATACGGATTCCGGTTTGGTATTCGATAGATGACAATCCGGATTTAACAGTAACATTTTTACCTGCTACAAAACGTCATCCTGAACTTGTTTCAGGATCTGAAAAGAATACAATTGCAGTTACGGGAAAAATTTCCGATCTTCTCAAACAATATTCATTCGAGGTAATCGAATCGGGCTTGCAAACGCTGTTTGCTCCCGCTGGTGCTCCTTACATCGTTTCTCCGAAAAAACCAAAGGGAAATTATCTTCCGGAAACCGACACGTTCGACACATGGTTTTCATCGGGTCAATGGCCGCTGGTAACACTCGGCTATCCTGATTCGAAAGACTTTAGCCGCTACTACCCGACTGACGTTTTGGAAACCGGATGGGAAATTATCCGGCTATGGGTTTCAAGAATGATAATGTTTGGTATGTATATAACGAAGAACCCGCCGTTTCATTCTGTTTATCTTCACGGGATTGTCCGCGCAACAGACGGCAGAAAAATGAGTAAATCATTGGGAAATGTTATTAATCCTGAAGAATATCAAAAAGAGTATGGGACGGATGCATTACGGATGGGATTAATTTCAGGGACTGCAAATGGGAAAGATTTCAATTTTCCTCGAGATAAAGTGATCGCCTACCGCAACTTTGCGAACAAGCTATGGAATATCGGGCGATTCCTCGAAATGCAGATTGAACAAAAAGAATATCGTCATGCTGAACTTGTTTCAGCATCTATACCTTCAAAAGAAGATAAGGCCATTTTAAAAAAATTAGACTCGTTAACAAAGAAAGTTACACAAAACCTCGAAAAGTACCGTTTCGCGCAAGCCGCAGAAGACATATATCATTTTGTCTGGGACGACTTTGCATCTGATTATCTAGAATATTCAAAAACTGTAGAGACAGGTTTGAAACCTGTCTCTACATTACACCACATCTTTCTCACTTCTCTCAAGCTTCTCCACCCCTTCATGCCCTTTGTAACCGAAGCCCTCTGGCAGGAAATGAATAAAGTAAATCACCAATCTACTTCTCCACTAATGGTTGAGGAATGGCCTCAAATGATATAATAAGTTATGACAGAGTCTTTAAAACCTCCTCCGTTTACTCTAGAAGAGGGCGTAGACTATAAAGAAATCGAAAAGAAATGGGTTATGAATGTCTTGGGTCCAGCTCTTTTTGATGAAAACAATCCACAACACCACGAGGCAGTACAATTTTTAATAGAAGATTTTATGAGTAATCTTCGTTTAGAAGACTTTAAAACTAACTTTGAATTTACATTAACACCACCCGGTAAAGAACATCACACTAGGCCTCAACAGGCCAATGTTGCAAATAAATTCAAAGCAGGCACTATGATGCCCTGGCAACGAAAGCTAAATCCTAAAGGACGTCAGACAAGCGCTATTGACAAATACAATAAATAAGTCTTAAGCAAAGCGATTTAGAAACTTATATCACGCACGAGAAAACTCAGTAGTTATACCGGCCCTGGCAGGTTTCTCTCCATCTCAAAAAACCTTAATCCACTCTTGCCCACTATTGTATAATGCTTCGTACTATGCCAGACCAAACAGAACTCCCGAGGCCACCGGAGCCGATAAACGAGAAAGGACGCAAAAAGTTTATAAAGGAGATTAGACAACTTAGTGAAGATACCCAATTCCCTTCCGGATTTAGTCCTGTAGTATTTGATATTCCGGACATGGATGACTGGGAAATCTCTCCTGAAGATGAAATTGTAAATGAGTTGAGAACATATTATGACTATAATAAACCGGTACACGTCATCCTGATACGAGAGGATTACGATGAAGTAGATGCCGCTCATATTCTCCGGCAAGTATTTGGTTCTCCTGAAGAACAACCTGATTCGCCAGTGGATACTACGATGCATCCTATCATACCAGACGACAGGAGTGACATCGAGGAACAGGATGAAATTTGGGAACAGGTAAACACTACTGGTTTGCTTACCGGCGCACTTAGCTATGCAGGTCTTGAGGAAAAAGAAAAACGACTGAAATAAATCAATAATCCCGGGGCGGTAAATATAGCAAAATTCCTCACAAAAGTAATTCGTTTTGATCAAGTTCTCACAGACCTTTATCGTCATAATCACCCGACTCAAATCACCTCATCGGTCGGGACATTCTTTTTTTTGAATGATCCCCCACATCTAAGCGATGAAAAAGAGCTGGCCTGAATAATACACCATTCTCCCTCGTTCTATTCCATAAATTAAATCTAGCAGCTATGAATATTTCTCCACTAGTCTCTAAACCTTGTAAATATAGATGAGTTGTTCGGAGCGTAATATATTGGCATTTTATGATGTATTCCAATTTGTAAAATATCTTGGATTAATTCTGTTCGACTATGGTACGCTTTATTACACTTTCCATCAAGACCTTGATATTCATCCGTTTCTAGAGTTCTGTGAGCCAGAAAAAAGCCTTCGTCGGACGCAACAATCATAACGGGTGGTGTTCCTGTTCGAGAAAGTACTTTCATATCATTTGCCGAAAAAATCGTACTATCAGGATGAGTATGGACTGTTAACCCCATATTTTCATAACTATAACCTGAAGGAACAATCCACTCTAGCGATCCTGAATCAACATCCATCCTTATTACCCCTGATCCTATAACTTTGTTTTTCACAGTACAGAATCCTTGTCCATACTCTATATTCCAATATTTTAGTGAATCGGCCCGCTTTAACTGCCCCGCGATAATTTTTTTCGTTGCTGTTGGAATATAGCGCACTCCTTTTCCTTTTCTGATATCTATCATAGTCATGAGCAAATCCTTATCAGCCGTTTGCTTAAAATGCCTTAACAATACTGGTAAAAAAGTGTTTTGAAGATAAAGCTGCTCCGGCACTGAATAATAGTCGGGTAACTCACGATCCATTACAGCGCATAAGTGCTCACCAAACGCAACACCTGCTGCAAACACATTTTCATCAGAAGACTTAATTTCTACCATCTGGCAATTATACTATAGGTCTGCAATTATATGAGCATACAGTAGGACTGATTTGGTTACTTCGATGGATTTATATTCCGTTCCATCTCAAAAAACCTCATCCGGTCACCTTTGAAGATATAATCCCGCCTGTTCTATAGCACCTGATCGAGCAGATCGGCCAGCTTTGATCGAAAGGATTTAGGGACCGGGTATAACCTCGATTAATACGACGCTTTTGGTTCATTAATTTCGATAACTGGTCTTTTAGCTGATACATTTTCTTTATTGAAATTAATAACAATAACATTTTCAACAACTCCTGATGGTAGATGTTCTTCCAATCCAAGGTGTTGAAAAATTATTCGAACTGAGGAATCCTCCCAGTGCTTTGTATCTCTGCGCTTTGTATCTCTATACCTCCCGCCACTTTCTTCAGCGATTCTTTCTATTTTTTGAATCTCTCTCACCATTGCAATCCGATCGTGAACGGTGAAAATGTTTTCCGGCAAGAAAAATATAGGAAAACTTGAAGATTCCTCGTAGAGTTTTAAACAAGTATCAGATATTCGACTATCTATGAATGACCCATTGAAATGAGGTACTTCCTGATTTATTAGAGCATGTAGTCTTACGGAGCTCAAAAATTGTTCTGCTTCTTGCGAAGAGAACGTGTCCGGAATGTTTGTTGCATATTCAACTCGCATAGTTAATTAATGCGCGTTACGAATTTGGAGTAAGTCCTCTCTCCATCTCAAAAAACCTCTGGCGGTCGCCTTTGAAGATATAATCCCGTTCGAATGTCTGGCCGTTTCGGTGCTTGGCACAAAGGATTTTTACGCTTGATTGTGTAGACAATCCCGCCTGTTCTTCCTGCGGTCGGTATAAGAACAGGACGACATCCGCATCCTGTTCAATGGCGCCGGATTCGCGCAGATCGGCAAGCTGCGGTTTTTTCTCGCCACGGTGCTCCACGGCCCGTGAGAGTTGAGATACGGCAATGATCGGCACACGCAATTCACGGGCGACGTTTTTTATCGACTGCGAAATCATCGAAACTTCCTGTACGCGGTTGTCATACCGCCTGCCGGGATCCATGAGCTGCAGGTAGTCGACAATAAACAGTTTCGCCCCCTGCTCATATTGGAGGCGGCGCGCCTTCGTACGCATTTCAAGAATGCTTAAGCCGGGTGTATCGTCTATAAACAGCGGCGCTTCGGCAAGCACGCCCATGGCATTTGAAATTTTCTGGAATTCCTCGTCGCCCAATCGTCCGGTCTTCAGCCGCCACGCGTCGATGTCTGCCTGCGCGACAAGAAGACGATCGACTAATTCTTCTTTGCTCATTTCCAGTGAAAAAAAACCGACCGGAATCTTTTTTTCAACCGAAATATGCTGGGCTACATTGAGGCAAAAAGCCGTCTTTCCCTGTCCGGGACGCGCCGCAAGCACGATCATATTCGACGGCTGCAGACCGGAAAGCTTGTCGTCTATGCCGGGAAAGCCGGTCGGTATGCCGCGCAGGCTATCGCCCCGCTTATGAATCTCGTCAAGGCGGTCAAAACTTTCAGTAAGCGCTTCTTTGATGGGGATGAAGTTCGTGCGATGCTGGGACTTTGATATGGAAAAGAGCGTCGATTCAGTATGGTCGAGTATTTTTCCGATTACTCCTTCATCGGCAAATGCGTCTTCACTGATGCGGGCAGCCAATCCGATAAGTTCCCGCTTTGCTGCTGCCTCGCGGACAATGGTGGCGTACTTTTCAATATGCGCACTCGTTGCTATGGTATTGATAAGTTCGGAGAGGTAATCAGTATTGCCGGCTTTTTCAAGCGTACCGGCGCGTTTCAATTCAGAAGCCAACGTAACGAGATCGATCGGCTCTTCCCGTTCGTAGAGAGAACACATCGCCTCGTATATAAATGCATTGCGGCTAAGGTAAAAATGCTCTGGCTTGAGATTCTCGACTACTTCGACGAGCGCTTCTTTATCGACGAGAATAGAACCCAGAAGCGACGCTTCCGCGGCGATATCGTGTGGTAGTACGTGAGGTTTAGGCATATCGGTAATAATGTGAATTACGAAATTAGACGTTAGAAGTTTGAATATAGAAATTGAAGTAGGATTATAGATATATTGAAGACAGAATGATGTTTCTTTCTATCAATGCATCAAATTTCGAACTTCATTTTCCATTTTCTAACTTCCAATCTCATCATTGGTTACAGAAGGATTAATGGAAAAAGGGAACGAACAAATCACGACGCGGTCAAAACAACGACACTTATTTCATCCGGCAACGTATCCTTTGAAATTACCAGCTTATTTTCCGGCGCCGACGTTTTATCCATTTCCTTCAAAAAAGCGTCGACCGGCGTCAACCCGTTAAACGATTCTTTTAGTCCGTTTACGCGATAGTGCATCGGAATGATAATATTCGGATCGACTTGCCGTGCTACCTTTGCCGCATCTTTCTCACTAATCGTATACACACCGCCGGTCGGTACAAACAGGATATTTATTTCGCCTATCTCTTCCAGCAATGCATCGTCGATCAGGTGTCCCAAATCACCGCAATGCAGCATTGCTACGTCATCCACCACCATCCGGTAGACCGTGTTCGTGCCCCGTTCTCCCCCCTGTTGGGCATCATGATAGGTACGGAATCCATATATTTTGACGCCGTTGACTTCGTATTCGCCCGGTCCGCGAAAAACAGCGGGCTGTTTTCCTGACCTTCCCTGCACCCGATCTGCCGCATTATGGTCGTCGTGTTCGTGAGATACGGTAATGATGTCGGCGTCAACGCCGGGAAACTTTAACCCGACCATGTCCGGATCAAACGGATCGGTCACGACGACGGCCTTTTTGCCTTTAATGCGGAAACTGGAATGCCCGAGATACTTTATTTCCATGCTACTAATTACGAATTATTACTAATATACGAATCCTCATAAAGTTACTATCGTGTAATACCTACCATAGACAGAATTAGTATATTCGTACTCATTCGTAATTGGTAGACCATGCAATTCGTATACCACTTCTACCACATTTCTCGTTTCTTTACAAGCCTGTTGCGGGATGCTCACAATCTGGTATCTGGTATTTGGTTTCTGACATCTGACGACTGTACACGATGTTGTATACTCTACCATATGAGTTTAAAACGGGAGATGGCTATCGCGATCATCGTCGGCCTGTTGCTCGGCGGCACTGCTGCGGTTATGTTGACACGGTTCTCCTCACCAACCGACAAGCAGGAAGAAGACGTGATTGCCGGATCGTCTGAAACACAGGAATCACCGACGCCTACTCCACTTCTTAATGATTCGGTCACCTTAGACGTTCTTTTTCCCGAACATCAATCCTACCTGACGCAGCAAGCCATATCAGTATCGGGAAAAACGATAGGCCGCGCGCTCGTTATCATCACCACACCGATAGATGAAATCGCCGTACATGCCGGAGAAGACGGAACTTATTCAGGACAGGTAGAACTCGCAGAAGGCGCGAATGAAATTTATGTCGCCGTCCTGCATAATGATTTATTTGCCGATAAAACACTTATCGTGAACTATACGCAAGAAGAAATATGACAATTCTACGAACTGCTAAAACAATTATGAATAATAAACCTTCCCGCATGGCAGGGATAATTGCGCTTGTTGTTCTTCTTTTTATGACTATTGCTCCTTCTCACATAACAGCACAAGAAGCAGAATCCCCGACTCCGACCGAAGCGCCGACCGGTACGCCTGAAGAAGGCGGAGGAGATACCATCAAGCAAAAGATCAACGATTTAAAAGAACGCCTTGCGACGCGCGTTGCCGAACTTCAATCGCAGAATAAGCGGGCGTTTTTCGGCATTATTACGTCAAAGGAAGACGGAAAGCTGACCGTTTCGTATAAGGACACCGAAATCCTGGTGATCACCGATTCCGAAGCAGTTTTTCTTTCTCAACCGATCAGCGGAAAATCTGCTTCTTCATCGCTTGATTCGCTCGAATCCGGCCAGTCGATAGTCGTATTTGGCAGTCTCGACGTGGACCAGAAGACATTGGTCGGGTCACGGATTATCGCGCAGGAATTACCGACGGTCACTACCGGCAATGTTACGGCCGTTGACACAAAGGCCGGCACGTTCACCGTCATGGATACAAACGACACGACGATAGTATTTGACTATGAGATCAAAACAAACTGCAATACCTATGTTGCTGGTCAGGACGACATAGATAAATGCGGCCTTTAAAAACTGGCTGTCGGCAACCGCGTATTCGTCCGCTCTGAACCGGACGACAGCGATCTGAATCGCGCAACCGCCCTGCGGATACTCGTTATCCCGCAACCTCCCGCGCCGACACAGTTTGAACCTT
>DATEBW010000121.1:0-12802 GCA_035287165.1 Patescibacteria group bacterium
GACCGCATTCATGCCAAAATCAACTAATAGATAAAACAGCGAAGCATACGCCGTCATTTTAGTAAAATCCCCGTACCCCACGACGCCATAAGTACGTGCGATAACGAGCGTGATGAGAAAGGTGATCCCGGCGGTGACGAATTTACCAATAAGTTGCACGAGCGTATTGCCGGCGATTTTTAAGGGAAGTGACATGCAGCTATTGTATACCACTCTGCTTTCAAAATGAAACCGGTATACCCAACGGAGTCCCGACCCGCCGGCTGGCAGGGGACAGACTGGTATAGCATGCAGGAAGATATTACTACAGATCAGATGCAGAACGGTATTGACAAATATATATACAATCGTATACTATGGTTATGGATTCCTCATTTGATTGGGATGAAGAAAAGAATCAAGAGAACGTTAAAAAACATGACATCTCTTTTTATCAAGCACAAAAAGCTTTTCAGGATTCACAGCAACTAATCTATGAGGATGTCAAGCATAGTACAGAGAAAGAGAAACGATATTTCTTGCTCGGAAAAATAGGAAAGCGTGTTTGCACTGTTAGATTTACATATAGAGGTAAGGTAATCCGAATATTTGGTGCAGGGTACTGGAGAAAGGAGCAAAAACTATATGAAAAAGAAAACAAACAAAAATGAAATAGTCATGGGTACATTTGGCCCTATGCGAAGAGTTGAGAATTTTCTTCCTTCGCCGGAAGAACTCGTGTTGAAAAAACCAACACGCATGATCTCCATTCGACTTGATACTGAAAGTATACAATTCTTTAAACGAGAAGCGAAGCGTCTCAATACTTCCTACCAAGGTATGATCCGCACGCTTATCCAAAAGTACGTTACTCACGCCAAACAGGGGTAAGGGTATTTGTTGACAGTAGTTTATAGGTGTCCTACGGTGTTCGTACAACTCACCTTATGCAGCTATATGGTTAGTTATTTGATACACTGTATACTGTGTGATGAGTCTTACAAGATTACC
The DNA here is from genome assembly GCA_035287165.1 of Patescibacteria group bacterium. Lineage (GTDB taxonomy): Bacteria > Patescibacteriota > Microgenomatia > 2-01-FULL-40-14 > DATEBW01. The sequence continues at coordinate 991 of DATEBW010000121.1, forward strand.
TTTGTATGGTAGTACCAATCCAGCCTGGCTCTCTAGATCAAAAGAAAATGATACGCCCACGATGGCGTCAAATCCTGATCTTGGTTATTGTGCCTCTTTTGACCGGTTGCTACGTGTTGTTGAATCATTTTATCGCTAACCAACGCCAGTATGTGACAATAGTTGATCCAGGCAGAATAGTTGATCCTAAAAGCACTGGTGGAAAAAAACTACCGGGAACGGAAGATATGAGAATCTATGGAGAGGATAATTTTTCTGTGTCTCCTGATGGGCGTTGGCTACTGTATTATTCAGATACCGATGGCACCCGTGACCTCTTTTTTGTACTATACGACACAATAAACCAAAAAAGGCATGAAATTAACCTTAGCGCCATGCTAAGGAGTGGGCAGCACGATATGGAGGACCACTTGCTAAAGTCGGCTGTTGGAGTACAGATGGTAAACGTGTATATATCTCCGGCACGTCAAATCTTTTTTTAATTGACGTTACATCTTCTCTCTTTGAGATGGAAGTAGACGAGACTGCGGAAATTGAGGTGCGTGAGCAGTATTTTGATTGTCCTCAACGTGCATTACAAGAGGCTAGACAAGAGGCAAACACGGTTGTTCAAACAGTTACGGATTCTTCTCATCAATTTGATCTTGTTGATGCGCGCAATCCGGAAAATATTCTTGTTCGTCATAAATCCCGTTCGGCTAACTATACCGTTCATCTTGGTCATGTATCGATTTCGCCCAGTGGTACTTATATGGCCTATGTTGTACAGGGAGGTAGTGGGGGTTGGGTTAACCCATCACGAGGGTATGTTTTGGATGTAACTGCAAAAAACGCATCACCTCGACTACTCGGAGCATCTGTTTATGGTCCAATTAAATGGAGTCCGGATAGTACGGTTGTCTATGCAAGTTTAGATGATGCAATTTATCAATGGGATGTGCGGATGTTCAGATAGACAGGCTTAACGAAACTTCTGCAGTATGAGTCACGGAGGAGGTAAGTGGTGAATACTTCTGCATACGGCGGTCGTACAACTCGCCTTGTACAGGCAAGATGTCTGATAATATTACAGTGCTCAATTAAGGTGTGTGGATAGATCACGACTCCCTCCCACGGAAGAACTCTTGTCTTTAGTGAAGACTATCTATTGTCCTCTATAGTATTTGCTCCAAAAATCTCTGGTATACTACAGCCATTATGTATGATGCCGATATAAAAGATGTTTGGAAGCGCTTCCTTGAAAGCTTTCACAAGCGGAATCGTATGCAGAAGACACTATGGCTTCTTTATGGTGCCATATTTGTGTATCTGATAATTACTGGACGTATTACAAGCTACGGATTAAGTGCTTTTCTTACTATCTCACTACCGATATGTTTCCTTGTAGACTGGTTGTTACGAAGCCATGTTGGACGTAACTAAAATCCTGCATACGGTGGTCATACAACCCACCTTGTGCAGCCTTGAATAGCCATTCACAGAAGAAAGTATCGAAGAAAAAACCCAAAAAAACAGGATTCTATCTCGTTTTTCACTAGCGCGAAGGCAGACGTTACTGCTGCGGGGGTTGTGGATTGGATGGGAAGGTAACCGGCTCGAGCGGCGGGAGCTGTCCGGGCTGTTGGTTTGAGGCCGGTGGGGGTGGCGTAGCGGAAAAACCATTGGTCGGCGGTTGAGCACCATAATCCGTCGGTTGTCCCGGCTGTGTCGGTTCACCCGGAAGACCTGATTGATTAGCTTCGCCCGTCATTTGCGTCACCTGACTGGCATTCAACGTCGGCAAGTCTGGTTGCACGCTACCCGCTGGCTGTTGCGGCATGCCGGGAGGCGTTGAATGATCCGGCTGTATGCCGGCTTCTGCACCCGCTGATAGTGGCATACCAGAACCTGGCTGTTGTGCGGACGTCTGCGCCATGACACCTTTGTCCTGACTACTTGCTGCACCTGTATTTCCTGATCCCATAGCCGCGGAAAGCTCCTCTGCTTCGGCAAGCGTTCCGGCGTCAATAACGAGCGGTTCTGCAGTCCCTTCTGTTTGTTCCGTCTTTTGTTTCTCCTCGTCAGGCTTTTTACCTTCCTCTGCACCTTCTGCTTTCTTCTGGTCTTCTTTACCAGCCTCTTTACTAGCTTCTTTACCGTCTGCTGATTGCTGCTCTTCCGGTTTTTTTGTCGGTGTTCGTTTGGTCACAAAGGTAAAGTCTTCCGCTTTTGCGTCGTAGTCGACGACAACAATGTCTCCACGCTTCATCTTCCCTTGAATAAGCATCGTAGAAACGGGATTTTCTATAAGCCGCTGGATGGTCCGGCGAAGGGGACGGGCCCCGTAGACCGGGTCGAACCCTTCTAAAATTACTTGTTCTTTTGCCGCTTGCGTTACCTCAACACCAAACTCCTGCTCCTCCATATTTTTCTCCAAATCTTTCAGCTGCAGGTCCAAAATCCTAAGCATGTGGTGGGCCTGCAGGGGGCGGAAAACAATAATCTCGTCAAAACGATTCAAAAGCTCCGGCCGGAAAAAAGTGCGTAATTCTTCCAGAAGCTTCTCTGCGAGCGGGGCAAATTGCGCCTCATATGCCTCTTCGTCCTTCTTGATCTGTGCTTTATTGCCATACGGCGCGTTTTCACCCATGACGAGCGTTTCCAGTTCACCTTTTTTCCAGGGCTTTCCGCTCATGTGCGCCCAATAGGTATCTTTCTGGATAATGACTTCGTTTCCCGTGGGGGTAAAGAAGTGTGCGTCCCATGGCTCTGCGGCATTGGGAGACGCGGGCTCTTCTTTTTTCTCTTTTTCTTCTCCTTCGGTCGCTTCTTTTTGGCCTTCTTCGCTTTCTGTTTTTTGGTCGGAAGATGCGTCAGTTGTTTCAGATGCCGGCTTGGCCGTTTCTTCAGGCGCCGTTTGTCCAGCCGCGGCCGCTGGTTCAGGTTGAGGAGGTATTTCTGCTGCAGTTGGCTGTTCTTGCTGTCCAGTCGCCGGCGTTTCATTCGCAGGTGGCACTGTCGCTTCCGTTGATTCACCGGCTGGCATCTCGCCTTGGCCGGCAGTCGGCGCAGTCTGATCTGCCGCTGTAGCGGCATTCATCGTGTCATGGTTTTCCCCGTCGGTTTCCTCTGTAGACGGCATTTCGGCGCCTGGCTCGCTTCCTGCAGAAATCTGCTGTTCTGACGTCGCATCTTCAATTTCTATTCCTTCCCGGACATAGTCGACGCGCGTCGTCGTGCGCCACGTCGTACTCGTCAGGTTTTCTCTTATCCAAAGCCTGCTGCCGACTCCGATAACTTCCTGTTCTGTCGGGCTGATTGCGTGAGTATCCCACGCGCCGGTCGGTAATTGCTGATCCGGTTTATCCGGCTCGGCGTTTTCCACGGTATGGTTTTTGAAATAGTCGAGAAGCGTCACTTTATCCCACTGTTTTGCAATGGTCGATTTACGGCGGAGAAGAATGTCTTTCTGCGTAACGATTTCTTCCCCTGAAGGAAGGATGGTATGCGTATCCATACCGTCGAGCGGAAACTGCTGGCCGAGATTAAGATTTTCCTGTCCGATCACCACCTGTCCGCTGAAATACTGTTCCAGCGGCTTTTTAGTCCAGTTACGCTTTCCATCTTTTTCATCACCTTTCAAATTCCGTTCCCAAAAATCTTTGCCGCGCGTGACGATCTCGCGCCCCGTCGGCGTGACGACGTACGTGCCGATCGGCTCGGTGGTCACTTCGGAAATCGATCCTACTTTCATACCTTTCAGTAATGCATTGTTTATATGACCGGTGCCGAGATTCGACGTGCAGATAAGGATAGTGTTTTTAAAGGAAATCGTGCGGCCTTTATTATCGGTCAGCCGTCCGTCATCAAGAATTTGCAGGAGGATGTTAAAAACGTCCGGATGTGCTTTTTCGATTTCGTCAAGAAGAACGACCGAGTAGGGATGTCTCCGGACCGCTTCGGTGAGCTGGCCGCCTTCTTCATAGCCGACGTATCCGGGAGGCGCTCCGATAAGTTTGGCGACTTCGTGCTTTTCCATATACTCGGTCATGTCTATGCGGGTCATCATGTCCTGGGAACCGAAGAGTTCGTCGGCCAGTACTTTTGCCAATTCTGTTTTACCGACGCCGGTGGGCCCCATAAAGATAAAGGAACCTATGGGTCTGCGTGAAGAAGCAAGACCGGCGCGTCCGCGTCGGACTGCTTCAGAAACGGCGCCAACTGCCTGATCCTGGCCGATGAGTTTTTCTGACAGTACATTTTCCATTTTTGCCAGTTTCTCTGATTCAGTCTGTGTCAGGCGCGAAATGGGGATGCCGGTCCACTTCGATATGATTTCGTGAATGATTTCCGGCGTGATGACACTCGTGGTCTGACCTTTCTTCAGTTCATGCTCCTGCCGCTTTTGTACCAACTCCTTTTCCAGTTTGGTGATCTCGCGATCGATCGTTCCTTCCCGAACGGCATTGTTTTCTGCGCGCGCCTCGTCGCGTTCCGCGGTGAGGCGTTTTGATTTTTCCTCGAGCGTTTGAATTTCTTCAGGCAGGGAAATTGCCGGAAGTTTGGTCGAACTTGCCGCTTCGTCGATAAGATCTATTGCTTTATCCGGCAGAGAACGGTCTCCGATGTACCGTGCAGAAAGATGCGCTGCTGATCGGATTGATTCATCGGAAATGGATACTTTATGGAACGCTTCGTATTTGTCTTTAAGCGCGCGCAGCATCATGATAGCCTGATCAACCGACGGTTCCTCAATGAGGATGGGCTGGAAACGCCGTTCAAGCGCGCGGTCTTTTTCAATGTATTTACGATACTCTTCAACCGTCGTAGCGCCGATTGTCTGCACTTCCCCGCGCGCGAGGGACGGCTTGAGAATGTTGGACGCGTCCATGGTGCCGCCACTGCTTCCGGCGCCGACCATGTTATGGATTTCATCAATAAAGAGTATCATCTGCCCTTGACTCGCTTTGACTTCGCTCAACAACTGTTTGAAGCGGCTTTCAAACTCACCGCGGTGTGACGCGCCGGCAAGGAGTGATGTCAGATCAAGTGAAAGGATGTGGCGATTGGTCAAAGTCTCGGGTACGTTACCTGATACTATCCGCTGGGCAAGCCCTTCTACAATTGCCGTCTTGCCGACGCCGGCATCTCCGATAAGCACTGGGTTATTTTTCGTGCGGCGGGAGAGAATATGCATGACGCGCTCGACTTCTTTCGAGCGGGCGACAACCGGATCAAGTTTCCATTCGCGGGCGAGCTGTGTCAGATCAGTCGCAAACTCGCTGACGGCGCTTTTTGCCTCTTTTTCTTTATCCCGCTTCATGCCGACTTTTTTCCGGAGCTTATCGTCGGTGACGCCGAATTTACTCAAAATCTGCGCCGCTACTCCTTCTTTTTCCTCTACAAGACCGACCAGTATGTGGTCAGGCGAAATAAACTCATAGCCGCCGGTGCGCGCGTCGGTAAAAGAAAGCTCCAGTACTTTCTTTACGCGAGGCGAGAATTTCGGCGCTTCTGCTGCCTTTCCGGTCTTAAATGTTTTCTCGACTGCCTTAACGATCTCTATCGGCGCTATCTTGAATTCTGAAATCAACTGATATATGCCGGAATCCTGCAATAGCCCCCATAATATGTGTTCTGTATCGACAAAAGGCACTTTGTATTCTTTTGCTTTGTTTACCCCGGCAACAAGCGCATTATTAGATCGCTGGGTGAGACGAGAAAGTATATCCATACCCGCGCGCTTCTGCACCGATGCGGCACTCTGTCCGGTAGGTTGCACAGGTATTCCGTCGGGTTGCGGAGGTGACTCCTGCCCTGATAAAGGAGGAGGCGGAGGAGGCGGTTTTGCCATAGCGTCTTCAGGATTATCAGGAGATTGCGGCAATGCATTGGCCGGCTGGTTGGTTGTTTTAGTCACGGTCGTTGTCGTCTGCTTGGTCGTTTGCGGAGTCGAGGATGGTGTCTGCGTAGTTGTTGCGGAAACAGATGCCGACGGTGACGGTGATTCGGTATTACTCACAGACATCGTCGTTTCGGTCTGTACGACACTCGCGTCCCCACTTTCGTCAGGTTTCTTTTTCTTGTTTATATAGCGACCGATATTAAAAAGACTTCCGGGCATTGGCTGCAGTATAACGGAAATTAAAAAGGAGTGTCAATAGCGGGGTTATAAGGACTCTTCCAATAACGCTGCTTCATCGTCGAGAATAGTCAAGTCGGTTTGATCTAAATCAGCTTCGAGATCAGCCACTTCATCTGACGATGATCCCTGATCTACCATCGCTTCTTCCTCCGTCATCGCCTCGGGTATTGGCGATGTTGTTATTTCTGTTGGAGTTTCGACAGCAGGCGGCGCCATAATTTCTTCTTCCGGCGCAGACAGCAAAAGATATAAAAATATACTGCCGATGATCACGCAGACCACCAGAATAGCGGCGACGATGATCAGCATCTTATTTGAGCCAGCTTCAGGAGAAAATGTTCCGTTTGCGGGAGGAACAGCAGGCGGCGGCGTTCCGCTGCCCGATGTATTCATTGAAGGAGCTTGAAGGTCAGCGTTCATCGTTGTATCTCCGGGCGGAGAAGTTGAGAAAGACGGGGCAGCATTCGAAGGCGGCGTGGACGGAAATGACGGAATATCCAGCAGGGATTTTGGCTGGTCGGTGCTCGACTGCGGAGCGTCTACATTTGAAATGGATGGAGGAGGCGGAAGGCCGCCTGTCTGCGAGGGGTTTGTTGCAGAAGGTTCAGATCCAGGAACGGACGTCATACCCTGGTCTGTCTGCGGTGGTTGCCCTGATGTCGGTTGTTGATTGTCCATAGAATGTATGTTTATAACACTGGATTATTTGCAGCTTCCGGCATACGTGCTTCTTTTAATGCGGCGATGGCGTTTCGAAGCGCTTCATGTGCAGTTTGCAGGTATTCTTTTATATCTTGTATTGCTGTTCGTATCTCGTCTGCAATGGCGGTTGGTCCTTCGGCAGCAGGCAGCGCATCGAAGAGTTCTTTGAGATGCATGAGCACCGATTCGGCATTTGCAATCGCTTCATCTGCCGTGTCCATGTATTGATCCGTTTCAGTAACATCAGTACCCTTTCCCTCTTCTTTATCGATACGACTCTGCACGCGTTCTGCCAGCTTCTTTATCCGCGCCACCAAGCTGCTGATCCGGTTGTATGCGAAAGTAAAGCGTCTCTCTCTCGTCATCTGCAGCCGGTTTGCGAGTCGCTCCTGCAGATCCGCTTTTCGCTCACCGACCATCTGTGTTACTTCATTACGTCGCTCCTGAACCAATTCACGGACTTCATCCCTGCGTTCGCCCTGCGTCTCGCGAAGTTCTGTTTTTAATGCTCTTTGATTGACTGTTTCGTCGCTATCTGTTTCCGTCGTACTAACTGAAGTGTCGCTCTGCGCATACGAAATTGAGACGACCAGCAGGCTCATGATAACGATCATTACGACGGCACTCATTTTCTTCATGTATATCACGATACTATGGCAGTACCAACCTTGTCAAGGCGACAGACGGGAGAGGGTATGTAAATCCGATAATTATTGTGTTTTCTCTGTAATAAATTGGCGCGTATCCAATGATTGATTACTGATAAACTGCTATAATGACAGCGAGATTTATGAAGAAGACTCTAAAGCATAATTTACTTCCTGTTTCCGTATTTATCACCGGATCATGCGTCCTGATTGTTGAAGTTGTTGCCGTTCGAGCTCTTTCGCCTTACTACGGTAACACGATATTTACCGTGTCAAGCGTAATAAGCGTGATACTTGCCGCTCTTAGTATAGGGTACTACGTGGGAGGGAAGTTTTCAGATGGCCATCCGTCGTTACGGTGGTTTTTCGGAATAATTCTCGTGAGCGGACTTGCTATCCTTGCACTCCATTTTCTGGGCACGATCATTCTGCCAATTTTGAGCATTAATTTTTCTCTCATCAGCGGACCGCTCGTGTCTTCTTTGCTCTTATTCCTCGCCCCGGCTCTTTTGCTTGGCACACTGTCGCCTTACGCCGTCAAATTACAGAGCGTTCAGTTTCCAAAGCAAGGAGTTGGAAGTATTGCGGGGAAAATATTTTTTTGGTCTACGCTCGGTAGCATTATCGGCAGTTTGCTCGCAGGTTTCATACTCATACCGAACTTTGGCGTAGATCATATTTTTATAACCACCGGGGTTGTTCTGTTTTTTCTTGGATTTATTCCGCTCGCGTTGTTTGGTAGTGAGAAAAAACGCCTGTTTCAATCTCTGTTGGTATTTGTTATCTTCACTGTCATAACGTTGTTTGCCGCTCAACAAGCAGAAGGTGGTGTTATATACAGCAAGGACGGCGTATACGAGAAAATTACCATTTACGATGGCGTATATGGAAACAGGCCGACAAGATTTTTTCAGCAAGACCGTAGCGGGTCGAGCGCAATGTTTCTCGACTCGGATGATCAGACTGATCTCGTTTATGACTATACTAAATACTATTCAGTGTACCAAGTTTTCAAGCCAGATGTTCAAAATGCCCTCATTATTGGCGGCGGCGCATACTCCATACCGAAAGCGCTTTTGGCAGAGTTGCCTAATACAACAGTTGACGTCTCCGAAATAGAGCCATCATTGTTCGGCCTCGCGAGAGAATATTTTGGCTTAAAGGACGATTCTAGATTAAAAAATTTTACCGAGGACGGTCGCCGCCTACTTCGAGATTCGGATAAAAAATACGATTTGATATTTAGCGACGTATATTCACTTTTCTCCATTCCTGCTCATTTCACCACGCAGGAATTTTTCGGCATCGCCAGGGATAAACTGACCCCCGATGGAATATTTGTTGCTAATTTAATTGGAAATTTATCGAGGCAGCAGCCGTCATTAATCATGGCGGAGATAAAAACATTTCGAAGCGTTTTTCCAAACAGCTATTTTTTCGCAGTCGAGTCGCCGGTAAGTACCGACTCGCAGAATATTATTTTCGTCGGGTACAACAGCAACAACGCAATAGATCTGAAATCACCGGCAATCGCTCAACACCCGGATCTGATAATTCGTTCGCTTCGTGATAAGGAGATTGCCATTGACAGATTTGAATTATCGCCGTATCCGATTCTCACCGACAATTTTTCTCCGGTTGAATATTTAACGGCTATTGTTCTCCAGCGTACTTTCGGCGAAAAACCTTTTATTGACGGCGACGAAATGATTGCGGTAATAGAACAACAATTGCGTTACGGGCCGCGTTACATGAGCGCACCGGGCCATAAAGAAGTACAAAAATTCCTGATTGCCGAGATGAAGGCATTAACCAATCAGGTAAAAACGCAAACAGGGGATTATACTGGCTCGGACGGAAAGACTCATAAACTCACCAATATCATCGGCAGTCTGTACCCGTCTCAAGAGCGGCGTATGGTGTTGGCAACCCACTATGACAGTAAAAGGCTCGCGGATAAAGATTTAGTTCACAAAGACCAACCAGTACCCGGCGCTAACGATTCAGCTTCGGGTGTCGCAATTCTCATCGAACTTGCACGAATTCTCCGTAATTCGCATGTGCTGCCCAATGTAGGCATAGATTTTGTCTTTTTTGACGGCGAAGAGGGCGACGAAAATCAAGGTGGCGATTATAGCGACTGGAAGCCACTCGGTTCCACCTATTTTGCCGGGAATTTAGATGAATTGTATCGTAATAATAAGCCGATATCCGCGATTGTCATAGATATGGTGTGCGATAAGGATTTGAGAATCTATAAAGAACGATCGTCCGTACAGGAAGCCCCGTCTCAAGTAGAAGCGTTCTGGAATGTGGCAAAAAAAATGGACAACAGCGCTTTTCAGGATCAAATTTCGCAGGTGATCCGCGATGATCATACACCTCTCAATCAGGCGGGGATTCCCAGTATTCTCTTGATTGATTTTGAATATTCTCCTTTTCACACAACGCAGGATACGGCAGATAAATGCGACGCGAACAGTTTACAAACGGTTGCTGAAACCGTATGGGAATATATTAATTCCGGGATTTAGTTGTGGTCCGAGGCGGGACTCCCACTTATGCTAAAGCTGCGGCCGGACATGCGAACCCAAATTGTGTGCCGCGGGAGGGAGTCGAACCCACACGTCTTTAAAGGACAACGGCTCTTAAGGCCGGCGCGTCTGCCAGTTCCGCCACCGCGGCATCACCCGTATTGTACCAAACAACGTAGCAAAGGTAAAAATTCACGAAGGCCGTTATTTCCCGAAGTTACGCTTTTGTTCCCGGTACCACGTGAGAGCGTTGTCAAACTCATTTGAAGTGAACTCGGGCCACAGTAAGTCGGTAAAATAAAATTCCGCATATTCCAGCTGCCACGTGAGAAACCCGGAAAGCCGTTTTTGACCGCCTGTTCTTATCATTAATTCCGGATCCGGCTGTCCGGCGGTGTCGAGAAACTGATTGAAACTGTCCGTAGTCAATTCTTGATTCTTGATACTTGATACCTGATACTTTTTTATCGCCCGTATAATCTCATCCCGCCCGCCGTAACTTAAGGCGACATTCACGGTAATTGTTTTATTATTTTTTGTCTTCTCAATCCATCCGTTTACCATCTTTTGAATATCGTCAGGAAACATCGCGAGATTACCGATAACGTTCACCCGCACGTTCTTTTTATGGAACGAGTCTACTTTTTTCTGCAAACCCTCACGAAACAGATTCAACAAAAATTCCACTTCTTCTTTTTCCCTCTTCCAGTTCTCTGTTGAAAACGCCCAAAAGGTCAGGTACGAAATACCCAGTTCAATCGCCCGGTCTACAATCGGCTCGATGCGCTCTTCGCCGATCTTGTGTCCTTCAAGAGAAGATTTACCCTGTTCCCGCGCCCAGCGGCGATTTCCGTCCATGATGAGCGCAACGTGTTTAGGAAGATTTTTTCTATCAAAGTCCATACGGTAGGTACTACGATGATACGTATCATCGTAGTAGTTTAGAATAAATGTTTATCTCTCAAATACGTGCCTTTTGAGGGATGGTTGGCAATAATATTCCTCACATATTCAATCTCTCTAAGTTCTTTTATTAGGCGACTGGCATCTTTTTCTTGAACAATTAAGTGAATATCCTGACCCGTGTTAATGGTAAAGTATACTTCTAACCCTTCGCGACGCCATTTTTTAGTTAATTTCATAATTTGTAACGTTCCCGGCGTCCAATAAATAAGTGATGGAGTGGAGGTGAGCATAATTGCGTGTAGTTCTAACGCTTCTCCCTCAATTAACTCGCCAAATTGAGTAAAATCTTTCTTTGCTAATAATTCTTTACACCGTTTTATTTTATCCTTTATGTGTGTTTTTCTTACCGGAAAAAACAGGCTTGTTCCCACTAGCTTTTGGCCTTCAGAAGTCGGTACATCTTTCCGTCCTGTGCTCACGACTGCAACCACATCAACAATATTCCAATAATCAGGCGAGTGAATTGAATAGGCGTATGAACTCTCTGACGTGTCGCCGTCGAGCCACTCGACAAAACCATCAGGAATTGACCTGCAGGCAGAACCCGATCCTTGCCGGGCAAGAATTGAGAGTTCTTTTTCTGAAAGATTAAGGCCCGCTGCGTTTGACGCGGCGACGGTTAATGCGGCAAATCCGGAAGCAGAAGAAGAAAGACCGGTACCGCGCGGAAAATTAACTACCGTGACAACCTTTGCCTTTGTTTTCATGCCGGCAATCTTCCGGACGCGATCGAGATGAAGAATCGCGCGGTTTTCTTCGTTTGATTCACGCGTATCGTTAATAACGATCTCATCTTCGGTATACGAATCTTCAAACTCCACCGTCGTCGTTGTCGTCAT
>DATEBW010000122.1:0-7829 GCA_035287165.1 Patescibacteria group bacterium
ATTGGCTGCTATTCCTTCCGGATCAGTAACGCCGTGTACGGATGTACTAAAACTGCTGACCTGATCGTCTCCCGCCGGAGCAATGCCGTCAAATATGCCATTTGCTCCCGGCAACAATCTATATATGGCAGAACTGATACCGCCGGCTATATATAATGCCCCGTCGCCCGTATGGAAAGTCACTCCTTCCGGATCGCTGTTTCCGAAAAGAGTCGTGTTTGCCGATCGTACAACCTGATCATCAGCAGTGCCGAATCTTCCATCCGCACCATGATCTACTTCGAAAATTTTCCTGGCCACATCATCGCTGACAAATAAATGGTTGGTAGCCGGATTATATCCCAGCCCGGTCGGCTCGTTTGAGTATAAAACCGTCGAACCCGTTCCGGCCAGTGTTCCGTCCGTCGCAATTTCAAAAAGATTTGCCCCGGCAAATATGGGCATTTCCTCTACCTCTGCATCGCTGATTAAGATATGTCCCGCGATGGGAAGATATTCAACACCCGATGCGTCCGGGGACGGCGGTGAAAAAAGAGCGGTATCGACTGTACGAACATGCGTGGCATGATAGGCAGAAGCCGCATGGACAGAGTCAACTCCATATGCAGACACCATAAGAAAAACCAAGCCGGCAATTACAATTTGTTTCATGAATACTACTAGCGTACCAAACATTATACTATTCTTTATTCTTTCCAGTACACGAATAATGTCCTTTTCTTAGAGCATGTTTTAAAAGTCTGTCACCCTGAACTTGTTTCACCGCGTCTGACGCGGTTTCAGGGTCTTGAGTACAGCGGTACCTATACCATAAGTCTCACTCTAGATGCTGAATCAAGCTACAGTACTTAAGCGATAGCGAACGTATTCAGCATGACGAATTATTATTCATTATGAATACTTTTCAAACAGGCTCTTACATTTCCCCTACCTAAACCACATTAAAGCATAGTTAATACCGCGTAGACTTATCCCACTTAACCCTATAGCAATAATTATTATCGGGTAGATCTGAACTTCGTTCAGGAGTCGTAAAACACACAAAAGGCTTGATTTTATAAGCTATTTATGGTATATAGGTCGATTCTTGCCTAAACCATGACATTTAATAGCAAAACTAATGACTTCCTGACCGTACAGGAGGTTACGGAAATACTGAAGTTATCCACCCTTACTATATATAAGTATATACGCCTGCACCAGCTTGAGGCGATTGAATTCGGCGGGCACTACCGTATAGAAAGATCCTCTCTCGATAAATTTATTGAAAACCACAAAGTACATAAAAAATAATCACTATGAACGAAACTAATAAAACTAAACAAAGCGTCAGCGTTATTGTTCCGATCTATAACGAATATAAAAATATCCCGCAGCTTATAGCGCGGTTATCTCATTCACTGACCAAAACGGGAATGCCGTACGAAATCATTTTCGTCGATGACCGGTCGACCGATGGTACGCGCGAACTGCTTAAAAAATACGCGGACAATAAACAAATCTTCGTCATGGGAAAACAGGGAACAGCAGGCAAAGCATATTCACTGTTTGAAGGTTTTGCCAAGGCGCGCGGGACGGTCATCGCCATGATTGATGCTGATTTGCAGTATCCTCCGGAGGAAATTCCTCAAATGGTAAAACTTCTGGATAATGCAGACGTCGTCGTCACGGATCGTAAAGAGTACAGCGGTTCATTCACGAGAAAAATAGTAAGCCGCTCGTTCCGGATGCTTTTCGGCACATTCCTTTTTGGCCTTCGCCACGATATCCAGTCAGGGCTTAAGGTATTTAAGCGTCAGGTAATACAGACGGTTAAATTTCTTCCTTCAAGCGGATGGACGTTTGATCTGGAGTTTCTCTATCGCGCCAAAGAAGCGGGCTTTATCATTGCAAACCATCCGATAACGTTTCATTTACGGAAAAACGGCAATTCAAAAGTCGGGCTCGTTAAAAACAGTTGGGAAATCGGCTCTCATGCCTTGTCACTCCGCTTAAGCCGGATTGCGCCGCAACATATTCCTCCTTACCATCCAGGCTCCATGATCGGAGCCGGTGTCGGACATAAAAGGAAGCAATACATCACTCATACGATACTACCACACCACACGTCTGCGATACAGACACTTCATGCCGGTCAAAAAGTCTGGATGCTGCTGATTTTATCCTCGGTTATTGCCGGCATTGTTATCAACCCTCTATCGACCGCCATTGCTGTCGTGGCGATTTTGAGTTTTATCTATTTTATAGATGTACTGTTTAACCTGTACCTGATTTTAAAAAGCCTGCACTTCCCCCAGGAAATCGTATGCAGGAAAGAAGATATAGAGGCGATCGACGATAGCTCACTTCCTGTCTATTCAATACTCTGTCCGCTCTACCGGGAAGCGCACGTCATTCCTCAATTTTTAAAAGCAATCGAAAAAATTGACTGGCCTAAAAACAAACTTGACGTGATGCTTCTGTTAGAAGAGGACGACGGAGAAAGCGTTGAGGCCGTTAACCGGATGAAACTGCCTTCCTATGTGCGCAGCGTGATCGTCCCTCATTCTATTCCTAAAACAAAGCCGAAAGCATGCAACTACGGGCTTTCAAACGCACGGGGCGCCTATGTGGTCATTTATGATGCAGAGGATATTCCCGATCCTCTCCAGCTGAAGAAAGCATACCTTGTCTTTCAGCATACGCCGAAAGAAGTGCTCTGTCTTCAGGCGAAACTGAACTATTACAACCCTGGTCATAATCTGCTCACACGCTTTTTTACCGCTGAATACTCGCTATGGTTTGATCTCACCCTGACCGGCATGCAATCCATCAATACGAGCATACCGCTCGGCGGAACGAGTAATCACTTCAAAACAGAGGCCCTTTTGCGCCTTCATGGGTGGGATCCGTTCAATGTGACCGAAGATGCTGATCTGGGAATCCGCCTTTTTAAAAATGGGTACAAAACCGCCGTGATCGATTCGACCACGCTTGAAGAAGCAAACAGCAATTTGAAAAATTGGATGCGCCAGCGTTCACGGTGGCTTAAAGGATATATGCAAACGTATTTTGTGCATATGCGGGATATTCTCCCGTTTGCCCGTTCACAAGGCATACACGCGCTCATTTTTCAGCTCGTCATCGGAGGAAAAATCGCGTTTATCCTGATCAATCCCCTCCTCTGGATTGCGACCGTTTCGTACTTTGCCCTGTATGCATACGTCGGACCGACTATAGAAACGCTCTATCCGAGAGAGGTGTTTTATATGGCCGCTTTTTCACTGGTGTTTGGCAATTTCCTGTTTCTCTATTACTACATGATCGGTTGTGTAAAGCGTGAACAATACAGCCTTATTAAATATATATTCCTGGTGCCCGTGTATTGGCTCATGATCAGTATTGCCTGTGTCATGGCACTCTACCAGCTGATCTTTAAGCCTCACTATTGGGAAAAAACCATACACGGCTTCCACCTGCAAAAACGCGTGGCAAAGGCCATTCCGCAGATGGCAGTGGAGGTAATTGAGGAAGAAGATAATGCAGTATTCCCCCTGTCTGTACGGGAGCGATTTGCTCAACGGTTCGCTGAAAACAGGGCTTACGTGTCGGGCGCATTTCTGATCGGCGCGATGTCCGGAGCAAATGTGCTGAACTTTGCTTTCAATGCGTACCTCGGACGGGTCATGGATCTGGCGAACTTCGGGCTTTTGAGCCTCATCGGGAGTTTTCTTTATTTCACGCATATTCCCTACGGCGCATTGGGGTCTGCCGTAAACTACCGCACCGGCTTTTTGGAAGGCAGATACGGAGACGAAACGGCGCGGCATTTTACAAACTGGATCCGAAAGAAATCGCTGTATATTTCTCTGGCCATTTGTTCGGTATGGCTTGCCCTTTCTCCTTTTCTCATGCGCTATTTTTCGGTTGAATCCATACTGCCGTTTCTCCTATTTGCACCGGTCTGGGTTTTTGGCATGATCGCTTCCGTTAACCGCGGATTCCTCGCCGGCAAGCTCATGTTCGGATCACTCGCGATCGTTGCGCTCGTTGAACCGATAGCCAAGCTCGCCACCACGTACTTCTTTGTTGAGCGGGATCTTTTACCTTTTGTGTATGCGGCGATTCCGATATCCATCATCGCGTCATACCTGGTAAGCGCATCTCTTGCTGCTATCGGGAAAAGGAACGTGAAACATGAAGCGCATGAAGTATTCCATTTTCCAAAAAAGTTTTTTGTGTCTTCGTTGTTATCTGGGCTCTCAACCATTACTTTTTTGAGTCTCGATATAGTCCTGGCAAATCATTATCTGGCGCCCGAAGACGCCGGACGTTATGCGCTCGTTTCCCTTACCGGAAAAATGATTTTCTTTTTGGTAAGCCTTTCCTCACAATTTACGACTCCCCTTATCAGCCATCAGGAAGGAGCGCGGAAGAATTCAGAAAACACCTTTGCCACTATTCTGCTCACTTCTACTGTACTGGGAATTATCGGCTATCTGGCGTTCGGGTTCTTCGGACCGGTCACTGCTCCCCTCCTGTTCGGTGAACGGGCGTCCGCTATCGTTTCCTATCTTCCGACGTTTTGTCTTGCGATGGTCTACTTTAGTATTTCAAGAATCTTTGTTACCTATTATCAGGCTAAAAATCTCTATAGTTTCTCGGTTGTTACCTTCATGCTGGCACTAGTGCAGGGAATACTGATCAGCATGAATCATGCGGATATTTCGGGAATTGTCTGGTCCATGTTCATTACCGCAACGCTGAATCTTTCTCTCCTGGTCATGCTTCATCTGCGGGTCGACTGGGTCAGATACTTTGAAAATAATATTGCAGACCTGTATGGTTTGTTCTTTGAAAAAACGCCGTATAAAAAAGCGGATGGCGCTCATACCCGCATCCTCATCTATAACTGGAGAGATACCAGACACGTATGGGCAGGCGGCGCAGAACTCTATATTCACGAAATCGCGAAACGCTGGGTTACGGAAGGGAATACCGTTACGGTTTTTTGCGGAAACGACGGGCATAGTTCACGAAACGAGACCATCGACGGCGTCCGCATTGTGCGGCGGGGAGGATCGTATACGGTATATGCGTGGGCATTTTTATACCACCTGCTCCGGTTCAGGGGCAAGTATGATATCATCGTCGATTCGGAAAACGGCATCCCGTTCTTTACTCCCCTGTATGCCCGTATGCCGGTACTTTTGCTGATCCATCATGTGCATCAGGAAGTATTCAGAGAGCACCTTGCGTTTCCCTTCTCGGTGATTGCGCGCTTTTTGGAAGCAAAGGTGATGCCGCTGGTGTATAGAAATAACAGGGTGATTACGGTGTCTGAATCTTCTAAAAAAGAAATAGTAAATTTAAAACTGGCAAAATCTGCCGATGTAGAAATCGTGCATCCGGGTATTGAAAGTGAGAAATTTTATGTCTCGAAAAAAACGGCATATCCTTCTTTTCTCTGTCTGGGAAGGCTCAAGCCGTATAAAAATATCGATATTGCCATAAAAGCGTTTGCTAAAGTCGCCGCCACTCATCCGGAGGCGCAGCTCGCCATTATCGGCGAAGGGGAAATGCTGGATACCTTACGGAATCTGGCCGCAAAGCTGAAAATACAGGACAGTGTTACTTTTTACGGGAAAATATCTGACCAGGATAAGGCGATTCTGCTTTCGCAAAGCTGGGTGGTCGTGCAGCCGTCTCAACTCGAAGGATGGGGAATTACGGTGATCGAGGCAAATGCCAGCGGGACGCCGGTGATCGCGTCAAATGTCGCGGGCCTTCGCGATTCGATACTGGATGATCTGACCGGAACGCTTGTTAAGCCAAAAAATATTGATGCGTTTGCCGCGACGATGAATGATTGTATTGAAGATAAACTCACAAGAACGGCGATGTCGAAAGCTGCCTTTGCCTGGTCGCATAATTTCAACTGGGAATTAAGCGCAGATAAATTTCTGGAAACTATTATGTCTGATATAGAAAATAAATATCAGTACAAAACAGCCGGAAAATATGCACTGGCAAAACAAAACATATGAAAAACATAAAAAAAGTAACCGTTACTATAGGAATACCTGCTTATAACGAAGAAAGGAATATCGCGTATCTATTACGTTCAATTATCCTGCAGAAACAGGTCAGCTACACTATTGCGTCGGTCATTGTTGCTTGTGACGGCTGTACAGATAATACGGTGAAACGAGTGAAAAAATTCGCGTCCAGGTATTCATTTATTACTGCAATCGCTCACGCAAAAAGAACGGGAAAGGCAGACGCACTGAATTTAATATATTCATTAAATAAAAGCGATTATCTGCTAACTATTGATGCAGACTTGGCGTTATTGGGAGATCTTTGTATTGAAAATATGGTACGTGAAGCAATAAAAAATAATAAGCTCAACCTCGTTGGGCCGCGGCATATTCCGGTCATGCCCCGCACGATTATGGGAAAGTTTGCCTATTACTCATATATCAGTTTTGAAGATGCGTTTCTCAAGTTGAATAACGGCAATAATTATTATGCGATGATGGCTGTTGCCCTGATGCCAAAACGGTTTGCCGCAACAGTTACGTATCCAAAAGGTACGATATCAGACCAATGCTATTTGTATGCAGCAGCAACGAGAAAAAATAAGGATGCATTTAAGTTGGTAAAAAACGCTGCCGTTCTTTTCAGTCCGGTAAGCACCTTTATTGACTGGAGAATTTTAGGCGTCCGTTCAGTCATAGGCGACAAAGAAGATGTAGCGAAACATTTCGGCCAGTATGTTCTTCAGGAATTCCATATGCCGAAAATGCTCTATACCCGGTCACTGATAAAGTGGTTTATAAAAAGCCCATTTTACATGACAGGATCTGTTCTCATGAATATGTATATCCGTTCATTTCCTTACAATAAACAAAAGCCGCAAGACGGTATGTGGACATTGGCGATTTCCTCCAAGATCGGAATTATTCTTGATAACCTATGAAAAAAATTACTCTTACTATCGGTATACCGGCATACAACGAAGCGGAAAATATCGGTGCCCTATTAGTGAGCTTGAATCGTCAGCGGCTTACTGCTGCCGTTATAGAGAAAATTATTGTCTATTCAGACGCGAGCTCTGACAATACGCTTGCTGTTGTAAACCGTGTAAAGAATCCGATCCTTCAGGTGATATCAGGAAAAAAGCGTATGGGCAAGGCAAACGCTATGAACATGATTATGAAACATACGACTTCAGACATTCTGGTCATTTTAGATGCCGACATTCTCATCCGAGATGTACGTATGATTGAAAGACTCGTCGAACCAATTCTGAAAAAAAATGCGGATCTTGCTTCAGCACGGGTAAAGGAATACTGGACTAAGAGTAAATTCGAAGAGATTCTCAAAATAAGTATGCTTCTTAAAAAAGATATATTCGAGGCGTACAAACAGGGAAATAATATTTACACTTGTCATGGAAGAGGGCGCGCTTTTTCAAAAAAACTCTATTCTGTCATGCGATTTACTGAAAATATAGTAGCAGAAGATGCCTATGCATATTTATATACAGTGTATAGCAACTTCAAATACATATTTGCAAAAGATGCCAATATTCATTACCGTTTGCCCGGAACATTTAAGGACCACCAAAAACAGAGCGTACGGTTTATCCAGTCTTATAAACAATTAGCAGATGAGTTCGGTGAGGAATTTATCAAAAGAGAAACCAGGCTTCCGATGCATATCGTGGTGCCAATTGTTCTGAAATATTGTCTGAAATATCCTCTGACTCTGTTTCTGTACATGTCAATTCTTGTCTATATGAGGATACGATCACTGTTTGTGAACGAGATTTCACAAAAGTGGGT
>DATEBW010000123.1:0-3101 GCA_035287165.1 Patescibacteria group bacterium
AACGATATATTACCTGAACGTACCCATACGTACCGGGCGCGCCTGGGTATATCCGGTAGGATTGAGCGACGCGCTGCGGGTTCATTACCGGGATGATTCGATGCGCGTCATAACCGATATGCCTCGGGAGTATGCGATGCAACAGCAGAATACCGAGGAAAATGTTTTGATATTTTTATATGACCGTGGAACCGTATATGAAATTAATCGTGTTCAGCCATGACATGAAAGCACCGCATTTACTCATTTTAATACTTATCGTCGGATTCGTTGTCCGCCTGAACCATATATCAGCGCCACTTGCCGACTGGCATTCATGGCGGCAGGCGGATACGGCGGCGGTAACGCGTAATTTTTTCAGGTTCGGACTGGATCCGCTTCATCCGCGCTACGACGATCTTTCCAACGTGCAATCCGGACAAGACAATCCCATGGGATACCGGATGGTGGAATTTCCCGTATACAACATTCTTTCGTACTATTCCCATCTGTTGTTGAGGCCGTTCGTCAGCTCATTAGAAACCAGTCATCGGGTAGTGTCAATACTGTCATCGGTTATGAGCATGTATCTGTTGTACCTGCTGGGAAAAAGGTATGCCAATGAACGCGTCGGTTTATTTGCCGCATTTTTTTTCGCCGTAATGCCGTATTCGATCTATTATTCGCGGGTACTATTGCCCGAGCCGTTGTTGGTATTTTTTTCGATAGGAATGGTATGGTTTTATTCTCAATGGATCGATACAATATCAAAAAGAAAAAATCAAAAAGAAAAAATACCTATCAAAAATCACACATATCTGTTATTTACTATTCTGTTCGGTGCGAGCGCACTATTAATTAAGCCGATAGCAGTTTTTTACCTCATTCCGCTTGTGTACCTTATATTTCAACAGAAAATGTACTCTTGGAGATTTGTTCTTTTGTTCCTTTGTTCTTTTGTTCTTTTGATTATTCCTTTCTTGCTTTGGCGGAAATGGATCCAGCAATTTCCGGAAGGGGTTCCGGCGTGGCAGTGGCTGTTTAACGGTAAAAACCTGGTATTGGATAAGCCATGGTACTCATTCGAATCGATAGAGCGGCTGATACAATTTGCCTTTGGCTATGATCCGTCAGGCATCCGCTACCGTCCGGCATTTTTCAGATGGCTTTTGTGGGAACGTCTGGTAAAATTGATACTCGGGTACGGCGGAATACTATTCATTATTTCCGGGGGCATTGCTTTGCTGACAAAACTAACCTCAAAGCAGCTTCTGTTTCTCATCTGGGGAATCGCCATGGTATTGTACGCGGTGGTATTTGCACAGGGAAATATCCAGCATGATTATTATCAAGTCATCATGTTGCCGGTTATCGCTTTATGGATGGGAGTAGGCGCCGATTATCTCTTTGTCCGCATGCAGTCTGTCGTTCCGCCCGTCGTTACTTTGGCCGGTATTGCCGCAATTACTTATACGATGATTTGGGTTTCCTGGGAGCAAGTGAAAGGATATTACTGGATTAACAATCCGGCGATAATCGAAGCGGGGAAAGCCGCAGACCGTTTGCTGCCGCCGGATGCAAAAGTAATCGCACCGTATGGCGGCGACACGGCATTTTTATATCAAACGAACCGTCAAGGCTGGCCGGTCGGATTTGAAATAGAAGAAAAAGCAAAAAAGGGAGCAACACACTATGTGAATATCAATATTGACGACGGAGAAACAAAATACGTCATGGAGAAGTTTACGGTCATTGAAGAAACTGATACGTACGTTATTGTAGAGTTGACTAACCCTACGAATTACCAATCATTACGAATATACGAATAACTCAATCACAGCGAATTCGTATATTCGTAGTTATTCGTAATTAGTAGGACTAATGAACATACTCTTTGTCACCTATGATATTCCGTGGCCGCTCGATGCGGGAGGAAAAATCCGCGCATATAACATGCTTCGGATGTTGAGCGAGCACCACCAGCTCACCCTTATTACCTATTACCGGCACGAAGAACAGCTTAAACGTCTCAATGCTATCAGCCCTTTATGTTCGCGGATTGTTACGGTCCGTCGGCGGAATGTATGGAATCCGTTCACGGCCGCATATCTTCTGTCATTGCCGTTTCCGGCAGCTCTTTATGCGAGCATCAGCAGCCGCCAGGCGGTCGCCAGTGAGTTGCAGCATCGCCGGTATGATCTCGTACATCTCGAGTCGTTTTATACGAGCCATCTGATAAACACGATCCGCGGCGTGCCAATTGTTTTGGGGACGGAAAACATTGAGGCCGAGGTGTATCGCCAATACGTCGATGCCCGCGCGCTCCCGCCCTATGTTTTGCCCTTTGCTAACTATGAGATAAAACGCCTGCGCGCGTATGAAAAAAAAACGTGGAAACAGGCAGACGTTTGCCTGGCTGTTTCGGATCAGGACGCGGCGGTGATTAAAAAGCAGGTAGGCACAAACGTCGTCGTCGTGCCGAACGGCGTTTCCCGGGAACAATTTCCCGAGCCGTTTCCGGTGAGGAAACGTGCAGAAACGCTGCTTTTCATCGGTAATTTTTCCTATATACAGAATCACGATGCTGTGCTCCGTCTTCTCCGCTTTGTCCTCCCGCATATCCGGCCGACGGTAACGCTGCTGGTGGTCGGAAGGAATGCATCGCAGCAGTTACGGGAAGAGGTACAAAGAGCGAATGCGCAGACACCGCATCGCGTTAAACTTGAAGATTCGTTTGACGATGTTCGGGCGGTATATGCGCAGGCGGATATACTCGTGGCGCCGCTGTTTGTCGGTTCAGGGACAAAATACAAGGTGCTCGAAGCGATGATGGCGGGTGTCCCGGTGGTAACATCTCCGGGAGGCATTGAAGGACTCGCGGTAAATAAAGAACGAGATGTATTAATCGGAGAAAGTGAAGAGCAGCTGGTGAAATTTACCAATCGTCTGCTCGCAGACGATGGACTTCGCCGGCAGCTGTCCCGGTCAGCCCGGGAACAGGTAGAGAAAAAGTACACCTGGGAACGCATAGGGGGAAAATTGGAAGAAGCGTATGAACTGGCTAAATCAAAGAACAATGAGCAAAAAGATTTATGATTTTAGATTTATGATTTATGATTTTT
>DATEBW010000124.1:0-6310 GCA_035287165.1 Patescibacteria group bacterium
GTTTGCCAATCATCCGATACCGATACGTCAGACTCCCACGGCAGTCCTTCTTCTCCATCTGACGTATCCCAGCTTAATTCATGACTGCAATGGGGACAATACGTTGTACCAACATCTTCGGTTAGATTTCCTCCGCAGCAAGAACATTTATAGCCGACATCCTTATCAGATTCCGCAAAACAATGTTCAAACGGCACAGAATTTTGTTCATCGTTCAAATACGTTGGTTGATCGTTCATTTCATCACCGGCGCTTCCTGTATTTGATTTTATAGCAAGAGGGTCTTGCCGGTTCATAAAATCAAACGAGGCTTGTATGTGTTCTTCGGCATGTTCCGACATAGTGATGCACATAGTACCTGAAATTGGGGTAGAACGCAATTGGTATAATGGCGCTATCTATGCCAAATCATATTGAAGGAGAGCCAGTAGAACCAATAGAACCAGTAGAGCCGGAGGAGATCCCCGAGCAAGAGGGAGTAAGAAGGGAAGTGTTTGTCGGTCGTAGAGGAGAACAGCAGGATCTACGCGAATACGTTAGGCGGTACTGCAGGTCTCTTTATGGTTCAGATGCTGCCGTGGATCATGAGGGTACCATTTTTATTCCTCAATGGTATCCTGTCAAAAAAACAGAGAGAGGGTTAGGAGATTATTCGCATATTGGTTCTGAGGATTATGAACTATTATCACAGAAACACGAGAGCGAAGAAACATATTTAGCACGCACGCTCAAAACAAAGTCTCTTCATGAATACCGTATCAGTGAAGTGAAAGGGCATAATGGTGCGGTTGAGACGGCGATAAGAATGGCAGATCATATCATTGCAAGTGTAGTACAGCGTGAATTACCCCAGACGGAGACTATCGGGAGAAGAATAAGTGAATTGCTTGATTTATTTTCAAATTATTCCAGTGTGACGATTGCACAGCTGGAACAGGCGGTTATTGAAACACGGCAGCGGTTGGAGTCAGTAGGATTTAATCCTGAAACCGTTATTAATGATGAAAAAGTGAGAATAGGTCAATGGCTTCCTAAAGCCAGTACCGGTCGCGATAGTCTGGGGAGGCCTAACGCTCTAATTTCAATGATGGCGCTTGAGGCGGCAAACAGAAGAGTGTTATGGCGTACGTATGGTATCGGAGCAACAACCGCCAAGTACGTGCGAATACGGGAGGCACTTCGTTTCGAGCGAGAGTTTTGTCGAGAAATTTTTGGGGAGGCACAGCAACGAACTGCTCAGATGCAATTACACATGTTGTTTCAGCATCCTGAAAGACCAGCGCAAAACGTCGGTATCGTAAGCGGCATGCTTGGTCATATGCGTTGGCAATTAACGCAACCTCATGTAAAACCCTACCGCCCTGCTGGTTTAGCTGTCGGTGAGGTATTAGGAAACATCGTTGATCTATTGAATCAAGATCGGCGTCAGGAGATCGTCGAGCAAGGTCTTTTCGATCAAGCGCACGCGATGCTTGGGAATATTCTTGTCGAGTCTGTAAATATCTATCCAGAAGAATAAAAATTCATTGTTGGATCGAGATAAAACGTCGTAGCGAGATTTTGATCGTGGTTGCGGTTATGCGTGAACGGTTGCTGGTTCGCGTGGGGGTTTCATGAGTCTCCTTGTTCCTGTATGTTCTGTTGGCCGAGTCGGATGATAAAAAGCCAGCCGTCGTTTTCGGCAGGATCAACATCATTATCAACGCCGCGGTCAACTATCGCAATATCTCCGTTTGGAAGCAACGCAATACCGGATAAATTAAGAAGCGTGCCCTGTAGCTCGTCTGGAAGCTTAATAATTAACTCAGGCGTTGCCACTGTTTGTTCTTCGTTTACACGAACAACGGAAATTTGTGACGGGTTTCTCCGGTCGACCATATAAAGGCGTGTCTCGTTAAGATTTTCCGGGTGGGTAGTCGCATATACTCCTTCGAAATCTCTCCCAAAATCCGCGGTAGAGAACGTTAAAACACGGTCGTCACCTGGGAAGCACGGACCTTCCACTTCTCCGTCTCCCCCATCAATAACAATAAACAGTGCTTTTCCTGCTCCGTCTGCGATATAGAGCGTCTTGTTATGTGAGCTAATCCCTTCGGGATCACCTGATCCGAACTGCTGCGTTGAAAAAAATCCTTTCAGTTTTAATGGTTCTCCTGACACTGATGGCTCTGCGGTATTAATTCTCCTTCTGTCATCGTCTGAAAATAGGAGTCTTTCTTTATCATCTATCGCAACGTCGGTGGGTTCATTTGAGAACGCAGTCGTTGTCGTGGTTGAGATCACTTCTCCATTAGTCGCGTCAACAAAAGCAACGTTTTTGCCTGCAAAGAGATCAGTTTCATTCACCTCGCTGTCGGTTACTACCAAATACGTTTTTCCATTAATCGTTACAACATCCAACCCCGCGGGGTCGGGAAACGGGTGAGGAAACTCAGATGTAGGTACACTCAAAATCACTTCAGAGGTAATAATCTGTGTCTCGGTGATTTCCTGTGGATTGGAAGACACATCTTGCTTTTGCCAGGCGTTCTTAACTCCCCCGCTATTCCCTATAATGGGGAAATATAAGCGGTGTATTTTCGGACATTCGGGGACAACCGGAACAATCGGTACTAAAGAAGCTTCAATCCCTTGAGATGAAGAGAAATAGTCAGCTATCTCCGTTGGCGAAAATCGGTTTTGCTGTGCAAACGCACACCCCGCAATGGTGAGAGCGCAAACAAAGGCGTGTTCAATACGTCGTTGCATGGAAGTGGCAGGATTATATCATCCGGGGACTCAAAGTTTGAAGTGCGCGGTGGAGACGAAATTATTCCGGGGAGGAAAATAACTGCTTCGGTTGCTCGCTTGCTGACTACCCTCTGCCGCCTTAATGACGTTCTTCAGCAAGAATACGACGGTCAGCGGGCCGACGCCTCCCGGGGTCGGCGTGTAGTAGGACGCAATATCTTTAATTTTATCCACATCATAATCGCCGTGGAGCCTACCGTCGTTTCCTCTGGTAATACCCACGCCGATAAGCATAGCGCCTTCTTTGAGGCATTCAGGTTTGACCACTCCCCGCTTCCCGACGCAGGAAATGATGATATCCGCTTCCTTCATAAATTCTTCTTTGTTTTCCGTTCCGCTGCCGACGATAATATGCGGAATCTTGCGTAACAGAAATTCCTGCGCGATGGGCCTGCCGGCGGTGGCTCCCCTGCCGAGGATGACAATTTTCTTGGATTTCAGCAGGCGCGTGAGCTGATCGTACGAGAGCGTTTCGCGCAATATATGCAGAACCGCATTGACAATAGGCGGCTTAAACGGAGATTTTTCCCGGAAGCCATCGACGTCTTTTGCTTTATTGACGATCGTATTAAATGTCTGGGTCGTCAGAAGGGGCGGTAATGGCTGCTGCATGATAATGCCGTGAATGGCGGGATCGGTGTTGAGCTGATTGATTTGTTCGGCAATTGTTTGATAGTACGGCGTCTTTTCGTATTTTATCAGGCGGACCGTCACGCCGATGGATGCGCCGGCGCGCTGCTTCTTCCGGATATAGGCATTGCTTTCCGGCCGGTCACCGACCTGGATGACCGCCAGACCGGGAACAACGCCGCGGTTTTTGAGCGTCGTAACCCGTGTTTTCAATTCGACGAGAATGTTGTTTGCAAGCGCCGTGCCACTTATTTCAGCCATATACTGTCTTGCGAATACTTGATTTAAATTTCCGACGGTAGTTACTGTTTCCAAATATAAAGTTCCCAATCCATTATAAACCCAATAATAAAGTATCCAGTTAATCCCCGGCAGAACTTGCCTAGGCTATTCTCAAACGCCGGTCGCCGTTGAAACCACTTCTGTCGTGTCAGTAAAGCGCATCAAAATCACTCCCTGCGTATTACGGGAGAGCCGGGGAATATTCTTCATTGGCAGTTTGATGACCTGGCCTTTTTTTGAACTGATGATCAGTTGTTCAGTATCCTGCGTGATGATGAGCGCATCCGCCACGTTCCCGGTCTTCGCGGTGATGTTTGCAACTTTTATACCCTTGCCTCCGCGATGCTGCCCGCGGAATTCATCGATATTAGTCCGTTTACCCAACCCGCGTTCCGTGACCACGAGCAAATCCTTGAACCACGCACGACGCTTGTCAGCGGGCGGCGGATCGCGGCGTATGCATTCCATCCTGACAACATAATCATCCTGCCCGAGCGCGATGCCGGTCACGCCGCGGGTGGCGCGTCCGGTCTCCCGAACTTCCGTGGACGGGAAACGGATAACTTTGCCTTTATAGGTCACGAGCATGATTTCATCATTCTTCGTCGTTTCATGCACCCATACGAGTTCATCGCCGGCATCAAGGCGAATAGCGATGATGCCGGAAGATTTGATATTGCGGAAATCGGACAGTTTGGTCTGTTTTACCACTCCCCGCTTTGTCGCCATAAATATGCAATGGACATTTTTCTCCGTCAGGCTTTCGGATGAAACGCTCAAGACAGACTGGATCAGTTCGCCCTGTTCAATATTCAGGAGATTTATAATCGCCGTTCCTTTTGCCTGCCGGCTCGTTTCAGGAATTTCCCATCCGCGCTGCAGAAAGACGCGGCCTTTATTCGTAAAGAATAAAAGGATATCGTGGGTTTCGGCAATGATCAGATGTTCAATCATATCCTGCTCCTTTGTGGTCATGCCGATAACGCCCTTTCCGCCGCGGCGCTGCACTTTGAATGTCCCTTTTTGCAGCCGCTTGATATAGCCGGTTTTCGAAATAGTGACGATTACCTCTTCATTGGGAATGAGGTCTTCGTCGGAAAATTGGCCGAGTTGTTGCTTGTACACTTTGGTGCGGCGCTCGTCTGCGAAGAGTTTTTTTACATTCTGCAGCTCTTCCCGGATTACGAACAGTATCTTCTCCGGGTGCGCGAGCAGGTCCGTCAGGTACGCTATCGTTTCACGGACCATCTTCAGTTCATCTTCGATTTTCCGGCGCTCGAGAGCAGCGAGGCGTTTGAGCTGCATATCGAGTATTGCCTGCGCCTGAAGATCGCTCAACTTAAATTTCGTCATTAACTGCTGTTTGGCATCCTCGACGTCGCTCGACCGCCGGATTGTATTAATCACTTCGTCAATATGGTCTACGGCGATTTTCAGGCCTTCCAGAATATGCTCCCGTGCTTTCGCCGCCTTCAGCTCAAACTCGCTGCGCCGTTGGACGATAACCTGGCGATGTTTGATAAATTCTTCGAGGATAGTCTTCAGGGAAAGTGTTTGGGGTGTATTATCAACAAGCGCTACCATATTGGCCGGAAATACGGTCTGCATCTGGGTATATTTGTACAGCTGGTTGAGGATTTTTTTCGGTATGGCAGTCCGTTTCAGTTCGACGACGACGCGGATGCCGTGGCGGTCCGATTCATCGCGCAGATCAGCAACGTCGGTGATTTTCTTATCCTTGACGAGCTGCGCAATTTTTGCAACCATGAGCGCTTTATTCACCTGGTAAGGAATTTCGGTGACAACAATGGCGTTCCTGCCTGATTTAAGCTCCTCGATCTTTGCTATGGCGCGTATGGTGATTCTTCCCCGGCCGGTGGCATATACGCTTTTGATCTCTTCGGCGTTATAAATACTCGCGCCGGTCGGAAAATCCGGCCCCTTGATAAATTGCATCAGTTCTTCGGTGGTAATTGGCTGTTCGCTATTCGCAATTCGTTCTTCGTTGTTCGCTTGTTCTTTCGTTTTTTCGTTCTTTCGTTCTTTTGTCTGGCGGTCTATCATGAAACAGACCGCGTCGACGACTTCCCCGAGGTTATGGGGCGGTATCTTCGTTGCCATGCCGACCGCGATACCGTCTGCACCCATGAGGAGCAGATTCGGAATTGCCGCGGGAAGCAGGGTCGGTTCTTGCAGGGAGCCGTCGAAATTGTCAACGAATTCGACCGTTTCTTTGTCGATATCACGGAGCATTTCGGCTGCGATACGCGACATTTTCACTTCGGTATAGCGCATGGCGGCGGGCGGATCTCCGTCTACGGATCCGAAGTTTCCCTGGCCCTGGATGAGCGGGTAGCGCATGGAGAAGTCCTGCGCCATACGGGCAAGCGCGTCATAGACGGGCATATCGCCGTGCGGATGGTATTTTCCGAGCACTTCGCCGACTACTTTTGCCGATTTGCTGAACCGCGCGCTATACGATAAGCCGACTTTATGCATCGCATACAGGATTCTCCGGTGCACGGGTTTCAGGCCGTCCCGCACGTCCGGCAGCGCGCGCGCCACGATAACGCTCATCGCGTAGTCGAGATAACTGCGCTGCATTTCA
>DATEBW010000125.1:0-4671 GCA_035287165.1 Patescibacteria group bacterium
CGCTTTTAGTTTCAGAATAATCATGGTATACCAAAACGGAGCTTTTAAAATCGAGATGACATGTAAAAACAGCGTATATCTTACTCGAAACTAAAAGCTACGAAGGCATACCATTTCTGATTTTAAAAGCAGAGTGGTATATCGGGCGTCTCCCGTAACAATTGCTACCATTAGTAATGGATATGCTGCAAGTCCCGTTATCGCAGCAGGGATAAATAATGGCTCCTTAGATTCTTTATTTGACATGCTAGTGTTAGGATTATAGCTTATTGAGACAAATAATCCGTTAATCATGTTACAATATCTGGTATGGATAAACTCATTCATCTACTGAACAGTATCAAATCAGAAATACAAGATCCATACGAATTAGCATATTTTATCCGGCATAGATATCGATATCATTATATTCTCAAAAAGATAGACCATCTTAATTTACCTAAAAATGCACGAATACTTGATGTTGGGTGCTATCCGCTACATATGTTCACTATGATGTCACGTCAAGGGTTTGCTGTATGCGGGATATCTTCCAAACATGAACCGGTGCATCATACATCGATAAAAACAGTAAATATTGAAAGCGGCAAAATGCCTTTTAGGAATAAATTTTTTGATCTTATACTCTTTTCAGAAGTTATGGAACATCTTGTTATTAACCCATTAGTTTATTTGTCAGAATTCCGACGAGTACTGAAGAAAAATGGCAGACTTATTGTGACTACGCCAAATGCAGCCGGCCTTCATAAAATCTTTCCCCTGCTCTTCGGAAGATCGACGTATTTTCCTCTTGAAGATCTTTACAAAACAGGTTTTAAGGATGATACGATTTATTACCGTCATAATCGTGAATATACTATGTCGGAATTACACGAGATTATGAATAAGGCTAAATTTAAAATAATAAATAACTATTTTTTCGAAGCCTATCAGTCCTATCGTCACGTTGAAGTAGGCGGGCAGCCAGTTCGTGCAGTTTTCCGATTATTCAGTTGGTATGTGGCAAAAGTAATACCTCGCTTGCGAGATACATTATATATTGGAGCAGGTTATGAGGAACCATGGACGAATTAAAAAAACGACTGAACGAAATCAAACAAAAACTCAATCTCGAGGATAAACAGAAACGGATTGATGAAATAAGCCGCGAGAGCGGCGAGCCTTCCTTTTGGCAAGATCATGAATCGGCGGCTAAAAAGATGCAGGAACTTTCTTCCCTACAAAAAGAAGTGGAGGAAATAGAAATGCTGGAGTTAGAGATCAAAGAGACTATTAAAACACGAGAACATGAAAACATTAAAACAAAAGAACAGGAGGAGTTAGAAAACAGGATCGCAAAGATTGAATTAAAAACTTATTTCAGCGGAAAATACGACAAAGGGGATGCGGTGCTTTCTATCCACGCCGGACAAGGCGGGACCGAGGCGATGGATTGGTCGGGCATGCTCGAGCGCATGTACACGCGCTTTTTTGAACGTATGGGGTGGAAATACGAAATGATTGACAAAACGTACGGTGAAGAAGCAGGAATAAAGAGCGTCGTATATGACGTGCACGGCGCATACGCATTCGGCTACCTCAAAGCGGAATCGGGAACACACCGGTTAGTCAGACAGTCACCGTTTAATGCTGACAATTTACGCCAAACCTCATTTGCCGGCGTGGAAGTTATGCCGGATATAAAAGACGACACAGAGCTTCATATCCAGGAAGCAGATCTCGAATGGCAATTCTATCGTTCAGGAGGGCACGGCGGGCAAAATGTTAACAAGGTATCCACCGCGGTACGATTGACGCACACGCCGAGCGGTGTCGTCGTCACCTGCCAGCAGGAACGGCATCAGGCGCAGAACCGCGAGAATGCGATGAAATTGTTGCGTGCTAAACTTTGGGCGCGCCAGCTGGCCGAGCAGACAGAGCAAAAAAAACTGCTCAAGGGAGAATATAAAATTCCGGGCTGGGGAAACCAAATCCGTTCGTACGTCCTGCATCCGTACAAACTGATTAAAGACTTGCGGACGGAACACGAGACATCGGATACGGAACGCGTGCTTGACGGCGATATAGAAGATTTTATATTCGCCTACCTTAAAACACGTGATGAGCACAGGATTTAAAACATGATAAGCACATGATAAGCACGAGATGAGACCCCTTAAAATACCGTGCTATATTTGATATACTGTTTCAACCGTTCTCGTGCATGAGCTTATGTTCTGCACCTTTAACGGAGGTGATATAAAATGGAAACGCCTCGTATGAGTCAAAAATTATCCTCTTACCTGCCGGTAATTCTTCTCACGGTAGGCGTTACGGTTATTGTGCTTCTCGGTATCGGAACCGGCTACTTTATGGCATCCGGCAAACAAGCCGGAACCGATGCTAAAGGCATAACGTCTTTTTCCGTGGATGAAAAAAACAAAATCGTCGGGTTGAAAGATGTCAATCTCGACGAAAAAGATCAGGCAGAAGGAACGCTCGTCGAAGGGGGCATAAACGGGGAAGGAACCCATCATCTGAAACGAGAGGGTGATGAGTCACAAAACGTATACCTCACTTCTTCGGTCATCAATTTAGACGATTATGTCGATAAAAAAGTGCGGGTGTGGGGCGATACATTCGCTGCCCAGAAAGCAGGATGGCTCATGGATGTCGTTCGTCTGGAGGAACTATGATTGAATTCAAAAGCGTCACAAAAAAATACTTCGGCGGAAAATACGCACTGAACAAAGCGACGTTTACCATAGATCAGGGAGAATTTGTCTATCTCATCGGCCCGTCGGGCGCGGGAAAAACAACCATACTGAAAATGCTGATACGCGAACTTTCGCCGTCAAGCGGTAAAATTCTGTATAACGGACACGACATAACAAAATTTTCAAAAGGCAATGTTGCACGGTTGCGGCGAAAGATCCGCATCGTGTTCCAGGATTTTAAGATTCTGTACGACCGGACATTGCTGGAGAATGTCATGCTTTCCCTCTATATATTAGGGCGAAGAGGAAAGGAAGCGGAAGTTGAAGCGAAGAAAGTTCTCAAACTTGTCGGGTTGGAAGGAAAGCACGCGATGTTTCCTGTTCAGATCTCCGCAGGCGAGCTGCAGCGCGTCGCGATTGCACGAGCGCTCGCCGGCGGATCAGAAGTATTGCTCGCCGATGAACCGACCGGCAACCTTGATCCGGCAACCGGCGGCGATATCGTCAAACTTCTTGAAGAAATACATGAGGAAGGTACGACCGTAATTGTTACCACGCATAACGCAGAATTGGTAGACCGTTCCAAACGGCGCGTCATTGAACTCTCCGATGGGACCGTAGCCCGTGACGAACAGGAAGGAAGGTACCATGCATCTTAGCACCGCGTGGCATCATATCCGCCGCTCTCCGTATCAGGCGCTCGCCGCCGTATTGACCATGAGCTTGACGTTGTTTGTCGCAACGGTCTTTGCCGCTTCCGCATACGGCACGCAGCTGATACTCAAAGAGCTCGAGAAACAACCGCAGATTACGGTATTTTTTTCTGACATCAAGTCAGAGGAAGATATAAGGGCTTTAGACGAACGTCTCAAGCAGACGGGAAAAGTTGAACACACGGTGTACGTATCTAAAGAAGATGCGCTCCGTATATACCAGGAACAAAATAAGGATGACCCGCTTCTTCTGGAGATGGTTACCGCTGATATTCTTCCTGCTTCACTCGAGATCTCGGCAATAGACCCGTCACATCTGGAAGACCTCGATGCCATTGTGAAGGAGGAGCCCGGGGTTGAGGACGTCGTTTTCCAAAAAGACATTGTGGATACGCTCATATCGTGGACAACTGCAGCACGCATTACGGGGATTATTCTCGTCTCGATATTGGGAACGGTTTCACTCCTTGTTCTGCTGACCGTGATTGCCTTTAAAATCGCCATGCGGCAGAAAGAGATCGAAATTCTGGAACTGTTGGGCGCATCGGATTGGTACATACGGCTGCCGTTTCTCTATGAAGGAAGCATCTACGGTATTGTCGCGGCGATTCTTGCCTGGGGTGCAACGTACTTAGTATTATTATATTTGCAGCCGGTTCTCGCATCATTGCTCGTCGGCTTTACCGGCGTCATCATTATTACGCCGATGATAATGGTCTTATTATTGGGTACTATGATGGGAGTCGGTTTTATACTGGGCTTATTCGGAAGTTTTCTCGCACTGATGCGGTATGGATAATACAGTCAAAAGATCAAATAAAGCCGCCATCTCGGTCTGTCACGGATACTAAGAGTCTGTTTGAAAAGTCGCCAACATCGTCACCCTGAACTTGTTTCAGGGTTTCATTGCTCGAATTAGTAGATGCTGAAACAAGTTCAGCATGACGGAATACAGACATCTTCTGAACTTTTCATGAAAGGTCGAAATTAGAAGTTTAAAATTGTGTTGCTTAAGTATGAAACAGCGATTTTTTTTAAAAATAATCTTATTTCTTTTTCTCTTACTCTTTTCCTCACTCCTTATTTCCCCGGTTTTTTCTGAAGAGTCGACGGAAGATCCGAATAAGAAATACGGCGAGCTGCAGAACGAGATTGAAGAGCTGACCAGAAAATTAGAGGAAACCCGCTCCAAAAAGGTCACGCTGGCCAACCAAATCGCCTTTATGGATAATCAGATCAGTTTGACCACGTTGAGAATCCAG
>DATEBW010000126.1:0-4613 GCA_035287165.1 Patescibacteria group bacterium
GCACATACTGGATAAAATGCTCGCGGTGATTCCTGTGCCGCGCGACAGTGTTTCAACCTATGCGCCAAAAATCATGACCTTCCTGATTCCGGTTGATAAAATCGGAGAAATTATCGGTCCCGGGGGCAAGGTAATTCGCCAGATTATCGCGGAGACCGGTTCTGAAATCAACGTTGAAGACGATGGTGTTGTTACGGTAGCCAATCAGGATAAAGAAGCCATGCAGCGCGCAGTTTCCTGGATTCAGAATATCATCAGGCAGGTTGAGCCAGGAGAGAAGTTTGAAGGACCGGTAAAACGTATTCTGCCGTTCGGCGCTTTTGTTGAGATATTGCCGGGAAAAGAAGGATTGGTTCACCTTTCCCGAATGAGCACCGAGTATGTAAAAGAACCTACCGATGTAGTTCAAATAGGCCAGGTAGTCAAAGTCCGTGTCGTAGAGATTGACGAACAAGGACGTACCAACCTCTCCATGATCACTCCTGAAGAGGAACAGGCTCGTAGAATGAGCAGACCGACTACTTTTGGCAGGCAGCGCGATGGACGGGATCGTGACCGCGGCGGCGGCCGTGGCCGGGGAGGGGATCAGGATTGGGATCGCAAACGGCAACAGGGTAGTAATCAGCGTTACGAGCATCCGCATCTGAAAAATCGATAATATATACCACTCTGCTTTTAACGTCAGAAACGGTATGCCTCGGAGTCCCGGCATTACATCGGGGCAGAGGGGTATAAATTCTCCATTTGACAACGAAGATTACCGTGCGCAATAATAAGTAAGTAATGGATACACCATCAACAACGACGGATAAAACCCGCATCAGCAGACTTCAGGAACAGGTAAAAGAATCGTCTCTTCCTCCCGATTTAGAAGAAAAGGTGACGCTCATGCTCCAGCAGGCAGATACCGCTTTGCGGTACGGCAATATTGCCGCGCTTGAATCGGCGGAACGGTATGTTTCACTCGTCGTCAGTTTGCCTTGGAATAAGGTTTCAGTCGACAATCTTGATCTAGCCAGCGTCCGGAAAAGCTTGGACAAACACCATTACGGCATGATTGAAGTAAAAGAACGAATTATCGAATATCTTTCAATTTTGAAACTGCAATTGCAAAAAGCGCAGGCAGAAGGGAAAAGTGCCGTCGAGATGTCCCGGGCTCCCATCATGTGTTTCGTGGGACTGGTCGGGACGGGTAAAACAACGTTTGCCTATTCGATCGCCGAGGCGATGGGTAGAAAGATTGTTCGCATACCCTTTGGCGGCATGGGTTCAGCGCTCGAGTTGCGTGGTCAGTCGCGCATTCATCCCGACGCCGAGCCCGGACATATTATTAAAGCGCTCCAACGATCCAAAACGCGAAATCCGGTAATTCTGCTAGACGAAGTAGACCGCGTTTCAGAAGATGCGCGAAACGACATAATGGGTGTTCTCGTCGAATTGCTCGATCCTGAACAGAACGTCGCATTCACCGACCACTTTCTCGACTATCCGTTTAATCTGTTGAATGTTCTTTTTGTCGCAACGGCAAATAATACGAAGAACATAACTACCGCCGTTCTCGACCGTCTTGAACCGATTCAGATGCCGTCATATTCTGACAATGAGAAAATTTCCATCGGGCGAGACTATATCCTGCCGCGACAGCTGGAAAATACCGGATTAACCCCGCAGCAGTTGGTTATCGACCCGGCGGTATGGCAAAAAATTGTCCGGCCGACCGGTTTTGATGCAGGGATTCGTACGCTCGAGCGTACACTGAACCAGATTTGCCGTAAATCGGCCCGCCTAATCATCGAACAAAAATATAATACCGTCCGCGTTACACCTGAAAATATTAGTAAATTTGTGGAGATGTGGTAGAGAATAAATCACAAATTCAAAATACTAAGTTTCAAATAAATTCTAAATACGCGAATTACGAAATTCAGGCTCGTCGTGCTGTCCGTCAACCGACGGATCAGCATCTTTGTTCTCTTGATCCTGAAATGGATTCGGCAAGCTCACCATCCTGAGTGTACCGAAGGACAAGTTCAGGATGACAGTTTTCCTGAAGCTGATTTAATTTCGTAATTCGGGTTAAATCTTTCGAATTTTGATATTAGAGTTTATGATTTATTTGGAACTTCGAATTTAGAGTTTAGAATTTTTAGGATATATAAAAAGAAAGCATGAAAGATACTAAAATCAGAATAGTCTTCCTCGGCGGGGTCGGCCAGGTTACCAAAAATATGTTCGTCTATGAACTGTGGGAAGACGGCAAACTTAAAGACATCATGATCGTGGATTGCGGCGTGGGATTCTCGCGTGACAGTGAAGATACGACATATCCGGATATTACCTATCTTCTTGACAAGAAAGACCTGATACGCGGCGCGGTATTGACGCACGGTCACGAAGACCATACGTCAGGATTATCGAAATTGCTCCCGGAGATCAATGTGCCGGTTTTCGGTTCCCGCCTCACCGTTGCGCTCGCGCAGGCAAAGCTTGCCGAATATGAAATTAATGCACAATTTAACCGGGTGAAGCCGAATTCAGTAATCCACCTCGGCGGTTTTCAAGTAGGATTTGTGCATGTGACCCATTCAATTCCCGACGCAACGAATCTCATCATAAAGACACCTATCGGCTTGCTGTATCATGCTTCCGATTATAAATTCGACTGGTCGCCGGTTGATGGCTGGCAGACCGAGGTAGGCAAGATTGCGCTCGCAGGTGAGCGGGGGATTTTATGCCTGCTTTCCGACTGCGTGAGGAGCGAACGCGAGGGATATACGTTGTCAGAAGAAGCAATTGAAGATAATCTTGAAGTTCAGGTGCGTAAATCGCGCGGTGCCGTTTTTTTTACGACACAGTCGTCCAATATATCGCGTATTCAACAGGCGGTGAATGTGGCCCATCAATTCCAACGAAAAGTTGTTATAGTCGGAAAAAGCATGCGAAAAAATGTTGAAGTGTCAGTGCGTCTCGGCTATTTAAAATTGCCGCGCCGCATCGTTATGCAGAGTAAATCCATACAAACCATTCCCCGGCATAAGTTGTTTTACGTCATCGCAGGCAGCCAGGCGCAGGAAGATTCAGCGCTGTCCCGGCTTGCAAATGATGAATTACACGATATTGCCATACGGCAACATGATACGGTAATTTTTTCTGCCGACCCGATTCCGGGCTATGAACAGCAGGTACATGATCTGGTAAACCGCCTGACCAGGCGGGGAGCTGACGTCATTTACGCAGACATC
This sequence comes from Patescibacteria group bacterium, assembly GCA_035287165.1. Lineage (GTDB taxonomy): Bacteria > Patescibacteriota > Microgenomatia > 2-01-FULL-40-14 > DATEBW01. The sequence goes on from DATEBW010000126.1 coordinate 3,243, forward strand.
AACGACGAGCTTCACGTATCGGGCCACGGGGCGCAGCAGGATTTGATGCTTATGTTAGGGTTAACCCGTCCTCAACACATTATTCCTATAGGTGGCGAGCCGCGGCAGGTACGCCAATACATGTTGCTGGCGGAAAAAATGGGTTATCCGAACGAACGCGTATTCCAGCCGCAGGAAAAAGACGCGATAGAATTTACTCCCGACGGAAAAGCAAAACTTCTTAAGAATGTGGCGAAATGAGTTGCGGATATAACTTCTTAATAATCGGGAAAAAAGCGTTGCCAAAGATTTCCGGAGAATGATGGAGCTTCCGTTTTAATTCTTCAACAGAAAATTTCTTGTAACTTTCTGCTTCATGGCTCAAGACCGGTTTTTTATCGGTATACACTTCGTAGACGATAAAGTAATGATTCTCTTGTCTATTAAGTATAAACGTGTTGAATATACACTTTCCCTTGTACTTAAAGTTAAAGTCACGCAGTCCCAGTTCTTCCTCAACTTCGCGTTTTAAAGCTTCTTCAAGCGGTTCACCTGATCGAACATGACCGCCCATGGGGGAAACATATTTTCCGGGTTCTTGTTTGTTAGCCGATTGTTTCACCAATAACCAATTTCCTTCAGAGTCAATCACTTCGGCAATCACACAGCGGTGGAGCAATCCTTTCTCATGCGCTTCTCTTTTTGATGTATTACCGGTGACGTCATTGTCATTGTTGACAATATCTACATATTCATTATCCATAATGCCTCTATAGATGCTGATCCGTCAGCTGACGGATCAGCATGACGAATTATTTCCTATCCCTCTGTCATTATACTATGGCAATCTGATAGAATAGTGTATATGAAAAGAAGAGCAAAACGACGGCGCACCTACCATCGGCGCGGTATGTTTAAATTTAAGCTTAAGAAAGAAACGATATACACGATCGCGGCGCTTATGCTCTTTGCCGCGGCAGGGATAGTCGCCATCGCGCCCTTTCAGTCGGATTCGTTCATTCTCCGCAGTATTTTCCAATATACCCGTACCTATTTTGGCATACTCGCCTATGGTCTTCCCTTACTCCTTTTTTCAATAGGATTGCTTTTTTTCCGCCTGAAAGCGGCATTTGCCCGGCCGACCGTATCAGTCGGATTGCTCCTGGTTTTTATGGCGTTTGGCGGGCTTGCGCGTACGGGATTTTTAGGTGAATTGCTGTGGGAAAATCTTTCGTTTCTCATCTCTGATGTGGGCGCATGGTTCATCCTGCTTGCAACGCTTGCTATCGGCATATCGGTGTTATTGGATACGTCTCTCGACGAGATTGTGTACGTTATTTTGATTGGGGTAAAAGGATTTTACGGGATGGTATCCCAGGCGATATGGGATCG
>DATEBW010000127.1:0-5069 GCA_035287165.1 Patescibacteria group bacterium
TTCTCCGTGACACGATACTCCAGTCGTTTTCCGAGCATAAGACGCGTATGCGCGTCAAGACCGGGCAGCGCTGACAAGAAGAACGAAACCACCGGCAGCGTGATCCACTGTAAATAAAGTATGGGAATTTTCCACCGCGCATAATCATGCGGACGTGCCGGCTTTATACGCGCATCAAGAATAATGATGATGAGCAGAAAAACGATGCACAAGGTCAGGATGAGCGACGATATCTGTGATAAATGCAATCCGAGAAGTGTCCTGCTGAAATTGCGGTTAATCAAAGGCGGAATGATTGCGCCAAGCGTCAGTATGAACCAATTGGTCGGCCAGACGATATGCGATTCCAGAAGATGGAAAAGGCGGATGGTTTTATCCCCCACCGGGATATTCTGGTTTAATACATACGACCGGACGACTTCCGGAACGTCAGAGACGCCCCACGCCCAGCGTTTATGCTGTTCATATTGATTGACCAGCGTTTTCCAGAAATTGGTCGACTGTGCCGCCTGCACGAGTATCGGCAAGAAGATAGGCACAACCCAAACGTTTTCTCCCTTCTTAAAATACGTTTTGAAAAACAGGTGATAATCTTCTGGAATAACATCGACACCCCAATAGCCGACCTCGTGTGCCGTTTTCAAGGATAATGAATAGGTTGAAAAATTGATAAGTCGGGAGTTTTGTGACAGAAGGGATAAGTTAAATATACTGCTGATCGTATTTACTACCCGCCCCGGGATCGGCAGTTCCCAAATATTGGAATAAAAGAGAATTCCTGCCTGATAAAAATGATATTCCCGTTTTCCATCCCGCAAGAACTGGTAGGTAAGGTAGGAATAATAAGACGGATGAAGAAGCGCGTCGGCATCGCAGGAGGTGACTGTAATATCACTGATATCATAGCCGAGTCGCCGGAATTTCTTGACACACACACGGGCCGCGTGTGCCATATTGGATGATTTTCCTGCTACTTCTCCCGGCGCCAAACGATGCGTCGTAACCCAAAAATCACCAAATACATTATTAAATTCCTTCTGAAGATTTCTTGCAGTCTGCTGGCTTTCCGTATCGCGTGATTCGGTCGCGAGACAAATGATAAGGTTTTTTAGCGGAAACGTCTGCTTCCGGAGATTTTCCATGGTTTTCCGCAATACGTGGATCGGCTCTTTGTATTCAGGGATGATAATGAGGTGCCGTATATTTTTTGCGCTGCGAGTCTCCATTGCCAGCGTGCGCCAGTCAACGCGCGTATGGGCGGACAGTTTCAGGTAGGATCGTAATGCATTCAACGCGACCATCCCAGATTTATAAAACCAGTACACCATGAAAAAAATGACGAAGTAAGCGACAACCGCAGGATGCCAGACAGACAGCCATAAAGGCATGGTGATGATTCCCCACGATATCAGCGGGATGCCGATTTCGAGAAGCCGTTTCATGGCAATCGGGTGCGTGAGAAAGAGCTGTTTGAGCATAAGAACTTATCTGTATTGTACCATTACAAACTTCAGGAAAGGGGACCCCTTGCAGGCTTCCAGGGGGTCCCCTTTCTTTAATAAGAGATCACGTCGATACGATCACGAAATTCGTGGAAATAATGGTTTTCCCGCTTTTATTTCGCCGCTGAACTGTTTTTGAATTTTCTCTGCAGTCTCAGGAAGGAATGGCTGAAGCAATGAAGTAATTTCTAAAACTCGATTGATTAAATGATTCAAATCATTTTCACGTTTTTCTCCGGTTGTTTTCCAGGGTTTTGTATCATTGACGTAGCGATCAGCATCTGAAATTAATTTCCAGATAAACTCTAAGGCCTCGTTAAAACGATAATTGATTAATAAAGAATGAAATAGCTCATATTTCCTGTCATCCTGAACTTGTCCTTCGGTAAACTCAGGATGGTGATCTTGACGAATCCATTTCAGGATCTTATTACCTCCTGATGTTTTAGATTCTGAAATAAATTCAGAATGACGAACGTCTATCTTAGTTTGTTCTGCAAGCTTAGCAACACGAGCGACAAGGTTCCCTAATCCGTTTGCCAGATCTGCGTTATATACTTCTTTAAACCGCCGCTCGGAATAATCCCCGTCTCCGTAACTGGGTATCTCACGCAAAAGATAATACCGCACTGCATCAACGCCATAACGGTCAATAAGAGTAAACGGATCAACGACGTTGCCGACCGATTTGCTCATCTTTTTCCCGTCAACGGTAATGTATCCGTGCACAAATAATTCTTTTGGTAAGGAAAGTCCTGCTGAAAGCAAAAAAGCCGGCCAGTAGACGGCGTGGAAACGGATAATGCCTTTTCCGATAACGTGGACATCGGCCGGCCACCATTTTTTATAATTCGTGTCGTCAGTCCCGAACCCAATCCCCGACTGGTAAATATTGAGCGCGTCGAACCAAACGTAAATTCTCTGTGAAGGATCTCCCGGCACCGGCACGCCCCAATTTTTGGCACGCTCATTTGATCGGGAAATACTGATGTCATGAAGCGGCTGTTTTAGAAATGAGAGTACTTCGTTTTTCCTAAACTCCGGAATAATGTTAATTGTGTCTTTTTCAATTAGTTCCCGAATTTGGTCCTGGTATTTGGAGAGTTTGAAAAAATAATTCACTTCCGAGACTTCTTCAAGCTTTTTCCCCGGATGTTCCAGGCATTCTCCGTTTTCATCTAGTTCATTTCTTTCATAAAATGTTTCACATCCTACGCAGTACAAACCCTTATATTCCTTCTTATAAATATCACCGTTTTTATTGCATAGTTCCCACAGTTTTTGGCTCGAAGGAAAATGAACTTTTTGGTCGCTGCCTTTTTGAAAAACATCAACGGCAATGTTTAAGTCCGCAAACAGCTTCTGGAATATTTTTGCGTTTTCATCAACAAACTCTTGAACCTCTCTTCCAACTTTTTCTGCCGCCTGGACATTTTTCAAGGCATTTTCGTCGCTTCCTGTCAAATACAACACGTCTTCGCCGAGTAACCGGTGGTATCGCGCAATCGTATCTGCTTCGGTAAACTCCTGCGCATGCCCGATATGGGGTCGAGCGTTAACGTACGGGATTGCCGAGGTGATATAAAATTTATTTTTCATGATGCTTATGATACAATCACATTATTAAATAACCTTGTTCGCTATTATACATCAGATTCGTGTTCAGGCTAATAGAAATGGTGTTATAGCGAACTTTTTTAGTTAAAAGATATGTTCGTATCAATAATTACAGACTGTTGTGACGACAATGCGCTCAATCGTCAGGCAGTCCGGTACATGAGTTATCTGAACGCCCCGATTTCCAAAATAGGACTGACGTTTTATGCTTCTGAAGGAAACGGGGAACTGGAAGGCGCCGGCAATCTGATTGATACACTTGACGCAACCGAAGGGAAAAAAGGGCTCGTTGTACTTAACACCGCCCATCGCGACGGAAAAGGAAAAAAATGGCCAAACGGCACGCCGTTCGGATACTTCCACTATAAAGATACCCTCGTCATTTCGACCATAGACGGTTATTGTCTTTCACTCGTTAAAAAAATGAAGCTTACCAAAAAAATTAACCTTCTCGATGTTCCCACCGTTATTGATACGATGATAAAACAAGACAACTTTTTAAAGGAATACCGAAAGCTCGTAGTTGACAGTCAATTCAGAAGTTATGAATTTGTCCCGCGCGTTGCGAAATGGCTTATGAACGGCGTTGAGTTGCCGCATGAAAAATACGCTATTGAAAAAATAGCAGATGCGCCGCAGGCAATCTGGTGGGTCGACAATTTTGGAAATTCCGTTACAACGGTAATGCCTGAAGATATAGGATTGAAGCCGGGAAAGAAAATTAAGACAAAGTTCGGAACACTCACGTGTTATGACCGCTTGAAAGATGTTCCTAATAATGAAGGCGCGCTCATTATTGGCAGCTGGGGAATTGATAACCGAAGATGGGTAAGCCTTGTTATCCAGGGAAAAAGCGCAGCAAAGGAATACGGGATTAAGACGGGCATGGAGCTGTTTTAAGTTGTGATACAATGACCATACTATGACCAAAATAAGCAATCAGAAGAAAACGTTATCATTGCTTTTGTCCGGCAAACATCCAAAGTATCAAAAATTTGCCGGAAAGCATGTAATGATAGTCGATGATATGATCGTTCCGTTAAAAGAAGGAAGGGAAGCGCGGGATCAGTTTACCAATCTCAAAGAAAAATTCGGACAGTCCCCCATACTCATGTTTGTTCCCCGGAAAGATATTTCTTACATACTATATGCAGTATGCTAAATTTCCGTTCACGTCTATCGGAAAAACTTATCTCGGAACTATTTCCAGACCTTACGCGCTCATCGAGATAGGTTCAAAACACATATCATACTGGATACCTGCAGAAGCAATTGTAGACACTGGTGCCGACTATACGCTTTTCCCTCGTAATTATGCTGATCTGTTGAACGTTAACCTCAACATAGAATGTAAACCTGATACAACGTTGGGCGTCGGAGGTAGTGAAACCATTTATCTTTGTAAAAATCTTGTGAAAATTAAAATTGGTCAGTGGCAGAAAATAGTTCCCGTCGGCTTTCTCGAGCGAAACGACGTACCGCTGCTTTTGGGAAGATTGGGCTGCCTTGAAGTTTTCCGTCTCTTATTTAATAATCAGATAACCTACTTTGACGGAGAAAAATAATCACGAATCTTATTCCATCGTCATTGCTTTCAGTAGCCTCCCAAAGCTCATGTAGGCACCACAAAGATACGTATCCCCGCCACCGTAGTAGACATAGAGCGTATCGCCAGTGACAATGGCACCGCAAGGGAAGACGGTACCCGGCCGCTCACCGCTCATCTCATACGAAGATTCCGGTTCGAGAAGTGGATGGTCGAGCCGGCAAAGCACATTATCCAAATCATACAAATCAAGCAATGCGGCGCCGACACGATACTGACCGTCAAACTTTGATAATCCGTGATACAAAAGCACCCAGCCGTAATCGGTCCTGATCGGCGGACAGCAAATGCCGATTTTCAGGCTATCCCATTTGTTTATCCGCGGCCGTAATATTGTCGTTCCT
>DATEBW010000128.1:0-5631 GCA_035287165.1 Patescibacteria group bacterium
TTTCTAACGTCGTTAAATCTCCCGTATGCCGTACCAAATTCGGCGCCGATTGCTTCTACCCGCTCTTTTTTCATAAATGATCTTTAGCCTATTATATAGTACTCATCAAGTACGCAATTATTCAACGGAGTAGGCGAGATAGGCGTAGACTAAAGCAACCAGAAGTGCAAGGAAGATCGTATACGTTATTCAGTTCGTATTTCCGTTAATACGGCGCCGTCGTCATAGATGAGGCCGAATCCGCGCTGATAGCGTTTGGTGCTCGACGGCTGTTCCTGGACGAGGAGTACATCGACAAATGTCCCGAACGGTGTGGTAAACGTTTCATTCATTGCTTCGTGGCGGGCCGAATCCATTGCAACACCCGGAGCCACTTCCTGCTGGTACGATTGACCGACGAGGGGAGTACCCGGCATGATGATTCCCGCCTTATTTTCTCCAACACCCGCACGCCAAGCGCCGCCGTGTCCGACAATTTCGCCATTTTTATAGTCATCGACTTCTTCCCCGAAGTAACAGACTGTTTTATCGGAAGCTTGAGCAAAGAAGTTTCGTGATACCTCGGCGAGTTCGCCGCCTTCCCACTCACGCTCTTCGATCACCCGCGTGGAAACGCCGGAAACGAGCTCGGTTTCGTCAAGCGCGCTGATCTCGACGCGCGCGCCACCTTCCTCTTCAAGAACATACACGGTGCCCACGGGATAGGGAAAAAATTCATTGTCAATAACATTTGAAAACGGGCCGTTCGCCGGATCGCATACGGCAATATCGAGCTCGCCCGTCGTATTCAACGGTTCGTTGAGAGAGTTCGAATTAACGGGACCCTTATTCTTCATAAAGTACTGGTTTCCAACCAGGAAAAGAATAACGACTGCCGCAATGCCGAAAAGAATCAGAGGAGAAGATTTTTTCATATGAATTATTGTAAGTATAAGCGTGCATGATGACGAATACAAGAGTGCCTGCAATCATTCTTCTCACATGACTTACACATTGAGAATCTATTTCTAAAGAACAGGAGATCCTGAAATGGATTCGGCCAGCTCACCATCCTGAGTTTACCGAAGGACAAGTTCAGGATGACGACTTCTACATAACTCCTATCTTTATTGCCCGCATACGTCCCGTATAATATCCCACGGAAATCCTTCGCGCGCGAGATGCTGCATGAGTTTTTTCTTCGGATAATGTCCTCTCTTTTGCGCAAGCGCGCGGCATGCAGCCTTTTCGTCATATTCAGCGAGCACGGTATTCATAATTTCTTCATCCAATCCTTTGCTAAAAAGTTCTTGCTGTAAAACGCGCTTGCTTCTCGGCCGGTGCAAACCCCTTCACTTTTTGATTGGGTAAGACTTTTTATCCGAATACTATTTTCGGACGTGTATAATATGCAAAGCTGTTCCATTCCCGAAGTGGAATAGTGGTGGAATATAGAAGAAGTGCAAAGCGTGCTTGAAAAAGCGGTAACCGTTAAAGCCGTTATCTCCGAGCACCAACATTGGAACAAAATGCACATGCATCACGGCATTCCGTATTTCACGGTTACGTCACTAGTGGAGAATTTCCATAATGATGGTATAACGTCTGAGGTGTATACGATGGTGAATCTTAACCAGAAGAAGATAACTCTCGATGTCCGTGGCAATGATCCGGCGCTGTTTGAATATACGTTTCACTAACATGCAAACAAAAAGAGATCATACTGCTGCTCTAATTTATTTAGAGCACTATAAAATAATGAAGCAGGAAGTGTTTCAGAACTCTTCCGAATCGTTTAGGGCGCTCCAAATAGCAATTCTTATCGTATCAACGTTATTAACGCTTGCAAGCACGTCGATTATCTCAAGTGAGATTCGGTGGTTATTCTTTCTTTTTCCTGCAGTAGCAGCGTCTCCGTTTATTATGCTGATAGCTCAACGTTTTCGCCAGACACGAAGAATAGGGAAATATATAGCCCTTCAAATAGAGCCAAAGCTTGGTTTCTCATGGGAGAATTTAGGTCCTCAACCAATATCACTTATTTATGAACGTACTAAAAAGTCTAAGAAGACTTGGCGAATTACTCCATTATCCGTAGTAGCAATGTCGCTTCCTTTAGGGATTATTCAATTGCTTTCTTGGTTTGCATCATTTTACTTCCTTAGCTCACTTCCATTTCAGACATTCGCCCATTCAATAATAGTATGGACTATTTGGCTAGTAATTTCCGCAATGATTGTCTTTTTAGTGATTTTTGAATATCACGTTCTGAAAGATTCGGCGATAAAAGAATCTTTGAAAGAGTCGGCAATAATAGATTCTTTTCAAAAGATAAAGGAAAAGTCGATGAAGAAGTAATTAATCACTCATGTTACGCGATATGTGTCAGAATGAATTCATTTCAGCATCCCGTTGAGATCCTGAAACCGCGTCTGACGCGGTGAAACGAGTTCAGGATGACGACTTCAGCGTAAGTCCTGAAGTTTATAAAGAGTTTTCGTATTTCTCTATCGGTTAGTTTGCTTGAATATACAGTCCGAAATGTCATGAATTAATCATACGTTTCGTACCGATTCCGTAGTATGCCCATGGTTATTATAAATTAATGATTTTTTGGTAAGTTATAGATGTAGTCCGCTATTTTTGGCCTTTCAGTAGCTCTAAACCGGTGATAAAAATTTCCAAACCTTCGGATGTTATTCGGTAACCACCTCCCGTATCACCTCCCACGGAAAACCTTCGCGTGCGAGATTCTGCATGAGTTTTTTCATCGGATAGTGTCCTCTTTTTTGCGCAAGCGCGCGGCATGCAGCCTCTTCATCATATTCATCAAGCGCGGTATTCATAACCTCTTCATCCAATCCTTTACTAAAAAGTTCTTGCCGCAACACCCGCTTGCTTCTTGGTCGGTGTAAACTCCGTTGTTCAGCATACCAGCGGGCGAAAGCAAGGTCGTCGACGTAGTGTTGTTCCTTCAAACGATCAATGACCGGTTCAATTGCTGATTCAGAAAGATCGGGCAGTGCACGGCGGGCATAATCGGCTAATTTTCTGCGTAATTCTTTCTCGCTCTGTTGCCGGCGGGCTAAAAGTTGTAACGCATGGGTATAGAGTGCTTTTTGTTGATCATCCATCACATGAAGAAGAGCTGGTAGTGAAATGTTGCAATGTTTCTTCGGGGTAAGTTCTTCCACCTGCATCTGCCGGAAGTAATTCAAGATAATCGTCGGGATAAATCATACCCGTGTGGTCAGGTAACTCTGCCGGTATTGCGCGTGATCCGTTCTTAAAATAGAGAAGAGAAATAGGCAAATGCAAATCATATTGGGACAATTTTCTATTGTACCAACTTGCCAGTTCGCCAGCATTTCTTCGATAATAGAGGGGAGCGCCGGGAAGAATCAAATCATAGAGCGTATCATCGAACTTAATATAGACCATTCTATCCGCACTTCCTTTTCCGGCCTCTTCGACTGTTTGGGGAAATAGGACAGGGTATCCCAGCTGTCGAGAATTTATCAGAGGCATCGGAATTTCTAAGAAGTTATAACTTTTTCCTTCAATAATTTCAGATACCTGCCATATCTGACTCGCGCAATAGTCTCCGTACAGCTTTTTTTCCGATTCTCTTATCCCGTTAAACGGATTGGTATCGGGTACATAATCAGGATTAACAACAAAGTCGAAGTAATAGTTTACATAGCCGTCAAGGGTAATGGTTAAGTTATATCTTCCAGCAGGAAGAGCTCGGTCTGGTTTATAGAAGAATAGTACCGGCGGAAGCGGTTGATTCCAGTTTTGTAAGCATTGTTTCTTCACGTATTCAGACGGGATTGCTGATTTTTCTCCGCCAGCGGGGTTGTTTTCCCTATCGCACGGAATAATCGGTGTTTCTGAAATTCCGTACACGGCTACGTCACCAATCCTGATTGATGTTTTATAGGTGTCATCGGACAATTCAGCTCGCACATTCAGTAATTGGCCGGGTACGAAATGCAAATAAAGGTCGTCTTGTTCATAATAGTCGTATTGAGCATGTGAAGGATCTTCACTACTCAAGATAGTACCGGTTATTGGCTCATAGAGGTTACTTATTCGGCCAATAATCGTGGGTTTTTGATTTGAAGTTACCGTTATCGGTTGTGGTAGTGGATGTAGTATTTGCACAATCGCGTTTTTGTTGGACGTATTTTTGTTAGGCGTTGGTGATGGGGATAATGGTACTGCTGTAAGCAGCTGATTATTATTCGCTGGCACCGGAGAAGAATTTTGAAAGAATCTGAAATCTACCGTGAGCAATAAAACCACTATCAATAATACGACCAGTGAAGCTGAAACAATAGATAGAATGATAGCAGTGATTTTCCAACGATCACTTTTTGTCCACGTGATTTCTTCTTTAGGTTTCATACTTTTGCTTCATGATACGTATTGCTGACCGTCAAGTCAAATTAAATTCGTAAGTACAGTCGTGCGAGGACGATCATACCGGCATGATACACTATTATCAGATTTAAGATTTCAAAAATATATGGCTAAAGTTCATTCGCTGTTTACGTGTCAACAATGCGGGTACGTATCGCCGCAATATCTCGGCCGGTGTCCGGAGTGCGGGGAATGGAATTCGCTCGTTGAGACAAGCGAAGACGTCAGACTCAAGACTAAAGACTCCAGACAAATACAATCAAAGACACGGCCAGTAAAACTTTCAGAAATTACTTCACAACCCAAAGAACGAATCAGTACGGGAATTTCTGAATTGGACTATATACTCGGCGGGGGTTTGGTGCCCGGACAGGTCGTCTTGCTCGCGGGCGAGCCGGGAGTGGGGAAGTCGACGCTGCTGCTGCAGATGGTAAAGTCTCGAATTTCGAAATTAGAAGTTGGAACGTTGAGTCCTGAAATGAGAAGTAAGAAATTGGATTCCGGCATCTCAAAAAATCAAGAAATCAAACTTCAACATCAACGTTCCAACCTCCAATTTCAAACCTCAAATTTTCAGCGTCAAATTTTATACGTCTCCGGAGAAGAGTCGCCGTCGCAAATTGCCCTGCGCGCTAAACGGCTGGGTATGGAAAAGTTGGAAGGACTGTTATTATTTAATGAAACGAACGTAGAGGGGATCATTTCTGAAATGTCGAAGTTAGAAGTTAGAGTTTCGAATGTAGATAACGAAGTTCGCAGTGAGAAGTTGGATACGAAACCTTCAAACCTTCAAACCTTCAAACCTCAACATCCACATTCCAACTTCCAACTTCCAACTTCTATGGTAATTATAGACTCTATCCAGACCATCTGGAGCGAGTCGCTGTCAGGCGTTGCCGGATCTGTGGGGCAGGTACGGGAATCTGCTTCGCAAATTATTCAGGCGGCAAAATCATTGAATATTCCTGCTATCATAGTCGGCCAGGTGACGAAAGAAGGGACGATCGCCGGGCCTAAAGTGCTTGAGCATATGGTAGACACGGTGCTTTCCATGGAAGGCGCGCGGTTTGAAGAGACGCGGCTTTTGCGGGTAGCCAAAAACCGGTTTGGCCCGACGGATGAGGTGGGCGTTTTTTCCATGAAGGAAGACGGGCTGTTTGCGGTCAGCGATCCTTCATCGTCATTTATCATGAAACGCACGGTGCCGGTTGCCGGACAGGCAACGAC